>NZ_RZTC01000061.1:32867-40079 GCF_004023165.1 Mesorhizobium sp. M7A.F.Ca.MR.176.00.0.0
GACGCTTTCCATACAGGCAGCCGAGCGACGCCTCTTCCGCGACGGGCAGGAGGTCCACCTGTCTGGACGCGAATGGGCGGTGCTCGACTGCCTTCTACGCCGGCCCGGTTCGGTCGTTTCAAAGGGGAGGATCGAGCACGCGCTTTATTCATTCAATTCGGAGTTCGAGAGCAACACAGTGGAGGTTTATGTCAGCCGGCTCCGCAAGAAGATCGGCGGGGATAGAATAGCAACCGTGCGTGGCTCCGGATACAGGCTCGTGGTCACATGACGAACTCGAACAGCATGACGAGAAAGCTGCTATCGTGGTTAGGCGGGGCAACGCTCCTGGTTTGGATCGCCGCCCCAACCATGGCTGCGTTCATTTTTTGCAATAATGTAAACGAAAGTTCGGATGACTTGCTCCAGGGGAGCGCAAAGTACAGACAACCAGAGCTGATCAAGGTCTTGAATGGAAAACACGTTGATCAATACAATAACAACTTTCCCACTTACGAAAAGTACTTTACCTATCGTGAGCAGGTTATTAATAAGTACGGGATAGTGCTTATTTCTGAACCGGAAGAGGGTCAGCAGCCCTTCCCTGATGCTCCCCTGAGTAACGGCTTTTGGGGAAACGCTGATTACCGCGTCTACACAGAGGAGATCCAAGACGGCGTGTATCATCAGTTGGCCGAACCGCTTCATGGCCGCCGTACCACAATCGCGAAGGGCGCACTTTTTGTCTTCCTTCCGACACTCGTGCTCCTGCCCTTTAGCTTAGCTGTTTGGTGGATCGTGATCCGGCGCTCGCTGCGGCCAATCGAGGTACTGCGACAGCAGATCGGATCGCGCGACGGCGGCAATCTGTCACCAATGGACTTGGGCGATTTCCCGGCAGAGTTGGCTCCAATCGCGGCATCCGTCAATCGGCTTCTCGATCGTCTGCGGGCGGCTCTCGAGGCCGAACGCGAGTTCGCCGCAAACAGTGCGCATGAACTGCGCACGCCGATCGCAGGTTCAATCGCTCAGATGCAGAGATTAGTGGCCGAGCTTCCCAATGGGTCGGCCAAAATGCGTGCGCGCGGAATCGAGCAAGCGCTGTCGAGCCTTGGCCGCCTTGTCGAAAAAGTGCTTCAGCTCGCTCAAGCCGAATCGGGGGTTGGCATGGCGGATCACGCGATCGATCTTGTCCGATCGGTTCGGCTGGAAATCGACGACCTGAGGAAAAAGCCGCAATATGCCGGACGCCTGCATCTTAACGTCGACGGCTGCCCCACTTTGATGCGCAAAGTGGATGTCGATGCGTTTGGGATCCTCCTTCGTAACCTGATCGAGAATGCGCTGATACATGGACTGCCCACTGTTCCGACAACAGTTTCCGTCCAAACTGATGGAACCATCGCTATTGCAAACGCCGGACCGGTGGTGCCCCTCCCCGACCTCGAAGGGCTTACAAAGCGATTTAGTCGTGGTGCTACTCCTGCTGCGGGCTCAGGCCTTGGTCTACATATCGCTAACATGGTTATCCAGCGGATCGGTGGCAGTCTAGAGCTTGCGTCGCCCGCCCGCGGTCGCAATGATGGTTTCGAGGCGATCATACGAATTCCTCAATGACACCGGTGAATTCGACGACAGTTGGACACAGGGCGGATTGCTGGCAAGGCTGCTGACAGGGCGAACTGTACGGCAGTATGTATACGGCGTAGAAATCGTACTTCACACAACGCATTTCGGCCGCGGCAATCAATGCCGCTATCATCGTCTGAGCAGTTCGATCGAAGCGACACGACATGATCGGCAAAATCGAAGGCTCCGCCTCACCGCTCGCTCGATTTCGCCCGGGGAGAAAAAAGGCCATCCGAGAAAGTGCAAGCCGCCGCGCAAAGGCGACGTGTCCAATTGTCTGGGTGCCCCTGTGCGCCGGCCCGATCGGGTTGGCGCAGGTCCAGTAAGGACCCGGACCAACCATTCCATTTAGACGACCGGCAGGTTTTAATCGGCGTCCGGATCGCCGTCCCAAAATGCCCCAAGTATACGGCTAGAAAGGCTGCCAACGATCGAGCTTTGGTCGGAGGCGTGCTTGTCAGCGTCTTGGGTGCTTGACCGGCCTTTGCAATGGCCATCGCCATCGCAAGTATCGTGCGTGGCCAGTGAGACCGCAATTTCATCAGCCTGGAGCCGACCGTATCGGTGCTTTTTTATGATTTAGGGATTTTTCGTTTTCCTCTTGGATCATCACGGGTTTGGAGAGGATCTGGTGTTAAGTGCCATTCGGAGCGCCGGCGAACCGCCCGAAATTAATGTGGTCGAGTGATGAAGCCTCCCGAATGCGTTAAACGAGACCCTTTATGGCGGCCCTGGCTGACAACAGTCTGAAAGCTGCAAGCGGCATGCGAAAATGGGGCGATCCTGAATGACGACAGATGCTATCAACATGAAAGAGGCTCGCCCTGAAAGCTGAGCACGCTTTATGCTCAGGCTGCTGACAAGGCCAAAGCAGCGTAAGTGCGTAGTGAAATCCAAGGTCCACATGGGTCGTCGCGCGTCCCGTGCGCCTGGGAAGGCGCCGGCCCGGCCAAGCTTTCCCAGATCGTCCGCATGATGCTTCGCTGAGCGTCAATGGACGTTGGCGCGAGACCAAGGCGTCGTGCGTTGCAATCCGGACGGTCCAGGGTATCAGGAGTTTCACGGCCTCGGCCCGCTTGGCTGGCCACAGTTGAAGCTCCAACGTACCGGCTGGCACCGGGAAATTGGGCTCTGCGCTGCCTCAACGCTGATGGCACGGTCAATGCTTGCCTACCGATGGGGCCGCCCATGCCGTGATGCTGTCGGTCGACGTTCGCAAACCAGACCCTCGCGAGACCCAGCGAAGGGGCTCGCCGGTACGACGAGGGACCTTACCTCTTTATGCGCGGCATCATTATCGAGGATGACATGTTGCCTTACACGTCGTCCCTCGCGCTCGGGTCTTTGTGGGGCGGATGAAGTCCTGATCGCGGTGGCACTGCTGCATGTTTGCGTAAGACCCATCCAGTCACGATCGCGCTGTCCTTCGATGTCGCGGTGCTGATAGGCGGGCAGATCGGTGTGCGCGGCGCCCGCCAAAGGATCGTCGTCACGCCGGAGGAGGCGAGCGTCATAGCCGGCGCGCCGGCGAAAGGCGCTTTCTGTCGGATGCCCGACAATGTCGGATATCGCAAGTATCAAGGTTGGATCAAACCTTGCGAATCGGGGCTTTCTTACTTGGCACGGGGCATGCTCAGGTATCCGCAAACACCCAATGGATAACGAGCAGACTTCCCATGGCCTCACCATGCCGAAAGTTTCCCGGACGCATCCAAAGATGAGGCTCGCGTCAGGCCCAGCAACACGCTGACGGCTCATGTGGCTCGGCGTCGCGTGCCGATCCACTTTCTCCCAATAGGCGTTCAGGAGACATAGATCCTTCAAAATGAGGAACAGATCACTTTGCCAGGAACGCAGCCCATAACCCCACTCTCCCTATCAGAACTACCAAGCAAGCCCCGCACTCATGGGCTTCGCAGGACGTCCGTTGCGTCCGAGTTGGTCGGCGCGGGGACGGCTCCGATCCCCGTCGCACGGGAGGACGGCAAGGCGAGGGATTTCGTGCTCGACAACGGCATGGAGGTGGTCGTCATTCCCAACCACCGGGCGCCGATCGTCACCCACATGGTGTGGTACAAGATCGGCAGCGCCGACGAGCCGCCGGGAAAATCCGGCATTGCCCATTTTTTCGAGCATCTGATGTTCAAGGCGACGACCAACCATGCGGGCGGCGAATTCGACCGCGCAGTGTTCGAGATCGGCGGCTCGCAAAATGCCTTCACCTCCTCCGACTACACCGCCTTCTATCAGACAGTGGCGCCGTCGGCGCTCGAGCTGATGATGAGCTTCGAGGCCGACCGAATGCGAAACCTCATCCTGACCGACGATGTCGTCAAGACCGAGCGCGACGTGGTCATCGAGGAGCGCCGCTCAAGCACCGACACCAACCCGCAGGACGTGCTCCATGAGGAGATCGACGCGACGCTGTGGCAGAACCAGCCCTATCGCATCCCGATCATCGGCTGGATGCAGGAGATCGAGCAGCTGAACCGCGTCGACGCCACCGCCTTCTATGAAAAGTACTATTGGCCCAACAACTCCGTGCTGATCGTGGCCGGCGATGTCGAACCGGACACGGTGCGGGCGCTGGCCGAAAAGACCTATGGCAAGGTGGCGCGTGGACCTGACCTGCCGCCGCGCATCCGGCCGGTTGAGCCCGAGCAGAACACCAGGCGCACCGTCACGCTCTCAGACGCCCGCGTCAGCGTGCCCAGTTTTTCGACGCAGTGGGTGGTGCCGTCCTACCACACCGCCAAGCCGGGCGAGGCCGAAGCGCTCGACCTGCTGGCCGAAATTCTCGGCGGCGGTAACCGCGGCCGGCTCTACCAGGCGCTCGCTGTCCAGCAAGGTATCGCTTCCAGCGCCCGCGTCTATTTCCAGGGCACTATGCTCGACGACACCAAGTTCGCCATCTATGGCGCACCGCGCGGCGATGCCAAGCTGGCTGATCTCGAAGCGGCGGCCGCTGCCGAAGTCGCCCGCATTGCCGAGGATGGTGTCAGCAACGAGGAACTAGGCAAGGCCAAGGACCACTATTTGCGCAATATGATCTTTGCGGAAGACAACCTGGACTGGCTCGCCAGCATCTACGGCTCGACGCTGGCCACCGGCGGTACCGTGAAGGATGTCGAGGAACGGCCGAATCGCATCCGCAAGGTTACCCCCGAGCAAATCAAAGCAGTTGCCGCCCGCTATCTCGCGTTCGACCGTTCGACCACGGGCTATCTCTTGCCCAAGACGCAGAATCAAGAGATGACGCTCGGCGCTCGGCCCCATGCTGCGATGAACATCCAGGAGGTGAAGTCCGAAAAGGGCATCATCGCCTGGCTGGTGGAGGACCACACAGTGGAAATCGTCAACATCGGCTTTGCCTTCAAGGGCGGCACCAAGCAGGACCCGGTCGGGAAGGAGGGGATGGCCAAACTGATGGCCGGCCTGTTCATCGAAGGCGCTGGCCATTACGACAGCGATGCCTTCCAGGTGAAGCTCGACCATGCCGGCGCCGAAATGAGTTTGGACGCGCAAAGCGACGACATCTACGGATCGGTGTGCATGCTTTCCAAAAAGCAGGACGCGGCGTTCGGCCTGCTTCGGCTCGCGCTGAACGCGCCGCGCTTCGACCAGGGGCCGATCGATCGCGTCCGCGCCGAGATTGTCTCCCGCATCGTCGGCAGCGAGCGAGACCCTAACGCCACCGCTCAGCGCAAATGGCTGCGCGCGATCTATGGCGCGCATCCTTGTTCAAGGCCGGGAGAAGGCACAAAAGAGAGCCTCCCCGGCATCACGCCGTCCGACCTCCGCGCCTTCCACCAGGCCATTTTCGCTCGCGACGGGCTCCATATTGCCGTGGTGGGTGACATTGACGCGAACACGTTGAGGGAAAGGCTTGACCAGCTGTTTGGTGATTTGCCTGAGCAACAAACCCTCGTCCCCGTCTACGATGTCGCGCCGAAACTCGGTCAACTGGTGGAGGAGAACTACGACCTGCCGCAGACTTCGCTGACGTTGGCCTGGCCTGGCGTGAAGCCTAGCGCGCCGGATTTCTACGCGGCCGTGCTGCTGAACGACATCCTTGGCGGCTCATACTTGACTTCCCGCCTTTACGAGGAGGTACGTCAAAAACGCGGCCTTGCCTATCACGTCAGCTCTGAACTAACCCTTGACTCGCTTCTGGTTACGACAGAGACACGCTCGGACTGCGCTGCCCAAACACTGAGCATCGTGCGAGATGTGGTAAAGCAGATGGCGCAGCAAGGACCGACCGGGGCCGAGCTCAAGGCGGCGAAGAAGCACCTGATCGGCGCCTATGCCATCGACCAACTGGGCTCGACCCGCTCGATTGCAGACCGGCTCCTGGATTTGCAGATTCACAAGGCCGACGTCGACTACAACCAGCGTCGCGCCCGCAGCATCGGTCGGGTGACGCTCAAACAGGTCAAGGCGGCGGCCAAAAAGCTGCTTTCGGCCGAGCCCGCCATTTTGGTGGTCGGCCCGCCGCTGGGCGGCAAGGATGAGTAAAGAAACTCATCTCACCTTCCTTCTTCATCGGGGCTTCTCGTGGGAAGAGCGTTGGAGGCCCGTGGGCCAAGCAGATCATGCAGACGCGCGGAGTCGTTTTCGCCGACCTTGCGCGGCATTGGCGGTCCGGCGGCCTCTCGCCGAAATGGCGCTCCTCAGCATGTATGCCGCCTTTTTGCAGAATTCAGTCGCATGCCACCAGCAGGCATGGTGGATGAAGCAAACATCCGACTGCTTAATCCATCAATTGATGAACCGCGGGCACTCAAACTAACGAAACTGCTGTCTTTTCATCGGGCTAGCGTGGTCTACCAGCTGCTTTGCCGAGGCCCTACGACGAACCCACTGGTGCAGAATACACACTGACGGCCTGTCGACCTGGATGTTCGCTGCGTTGAGGAGGAATCCGGTATTGCCCCTGTGCCTGCCGATGATCCGCCGTCTGAAATCCCCGCACCTGTTTGGAGCCATCGACCGCCTGCCGGCACTCGGCAGACCAGTTGGCAATAAGACGTTCGAGGTCGTCAATCCGTCGACCGGCGAAGTTTTGGCAGAGCTTCCCGATATGGGCGTGGAGGAGACACGTGCTGCGGTAGACAAGGCCTATGTTGCGCAGTCGGGATGGGCCGCGTTGACGGCCCGAGAACGTAGCGACGTTCTTTGGCGATGGCATCAGCTGATCATCGACCATGCAGGCGATCTCGCCGCGATTCTGACTGCGGAAATGGGCAAGCCGCTTGCCGAAGCCATTTCAGAGGTATCGCATGCGGCGGCGTATCTGCAATGGTATGCCGAGGAGGCCAATCGCGTCTATGGGGAGACGATCTCGGCACCCTCGACAGACCGCCGAATGCTAGTGATCAAGCAGCCCATCGGCGTTGTTGGCACGATCACGCCATGGAATTTCCCGGCCTCCATGGTGGCGCGCAAAATCTCGCCGGCCTTGGCTGCGGGCTGCACAATCGTGCTCAAGCCCGCTGAACAGACGCCGCTTGTGGCTGGCGCAATGTTCGCCCTCGCCCATCAGGCCGGCTTTCCCGATGGCGTGGTCAACCTGATCTATGCGTCCGAAGGTGATCGCGTGGG
>NZ_RZTC01000062.1:0-16380 GCF_004023165.1 Mesorhizobium sp. M7A.F.Ca.MR.176.00.0.0
AAATAGGACACCACGAACTGGTCGAACGAAACGGCAAACGCGAACAGCCCGCCGGCGATGACGCCGGGCATGATCCAGGGCAGCGTGACGCGGCGCGTCACCTGCCACTGGTTGGCGCCTAGTGCGCGCGCCGCCTCTTCCAGCTCCGGCGCGAAGGTCTGCAGCCGGGCCGAGACGACGACGATGACATAGGGCAGCGCCAATGCGACATGGCCGAGCAGGATCGCATGCAGGCCACGGCCGATACCGACGCCGAAGAAGAAAATCAGCATTGCCGTGCCGGTGATCAGCCACGGTATGGCGATCGGCGGAAACAAAAGCGCCTGCAGGAACTTCTTGCCACGAAATTCGTAGCGATAGAGCGCCAGCGACGCCGCCGAGCCGAGCACGACGCAGATGATCGTGGTGATGACCGCGATCTCGACGCTGTTCCAGGTCGCTGCGATCAGTTGGTCGTTCTGCCACAGCGAAGCATACCATTCGGTCGTCCATTCGAACGGCAATTGGTAGAAGGGAGAAACGTTGAATGACATCAGCGCCATGATGATGATCGGCAGATAAAGAAAGGCAAGCAGCAGCCAGATGTAGAGGCGGCCGAGTCCTTCGAGGATGCGGGTCGTCGTCATCACGCGGCCCTCCGCAGCACTGGCGACGCCACCGCCAGGATGACCAGCACTACCGCCAGCAGGATGAAGGAGAGTGCGGCACCGAGCGGCCAGTTGAACACGGCGACGAACTGGTCCTCGATGACCGTTCCGTAGAAGGTGCCGGTGCGGCCGCCCAGGATGCGCGGTTCCATGAACGAGCCGACGACCGGCACGAAGATCAGGGCCGCACCCGCTACCAAACCCGGAATCGACAGCGGGATGATCACCCGCTTCAGCACCTGGAGCCGCGATGCGCCAAGCGAGCGTCCGGCCTCGATCAGCGAGTCGTCGATCGCCTGCAGCGTGAGATAGCAGGTCAGCACCATGTAGGGCACATAAGAATGCACCAGCCCGATGATGACGGCCGGATAAGAGTACATCAGGTCGATGTTGATCTTGAACGGCAGCACCGCGTTGAGCGCGGTGTCGAGGATGCCCCCCTCGCGCAGCACCATCGCCCAGGAAAAGATGCGCACCAACCCATTCGACCAGAACGGCAGGATGACGAGCAGGAAGATCGCCTCGCGGCTGCGCCCCTTCAGCACCTTGGCCAGCACGTAAGCGGCGGGATAGCCGATGACGACGCACCACAGCGTCACTTCGAGGCCAAGGCGCAGCGAGGCCAGCAGCAGCGTCAGATAGAGGCTCTGTGAGAAGAAGGCGGCATAGTTGCCAAGCGTGAACGCCCACGGCTTTCCCGACAGCGGCAGCTCGGTCATGAACGAGAAGAAGACCATAGCGGATAGCGGCAGGAAGATCGCCACCGTCAGCCAGAGATAGGCCGGTGCCAGCAGCGGCAATGCCGATCTCAGCCCGCTTCGCGACGCTATCGCAGCTGCCATGGTACCCTCCTCCCAGTATTGGAAGAACCAGCCGACGCGAACCGCCGGCTGGCTTGGCTGTGATCTTACTTCACGTCGACCTTAAGCTGCTGCCAGAGCGCCAGATAGGCTTCGCGCTGGGCGTCGGTGATCGGCGCCTGGAACTGGATGCGCTTGGCCACTTCGGGATGACCCATGACCTTGCGGTTGAAGGCATCCTCGGGCAGCGCTTCCACCGCCTTAGTGTTGGCCGAGACCGGAGCGCCAACCTTGGTGACCCATTCGACATAGAATTTCGGGTCGATCATGTAGTTGATGAAGGCCTCGGCGCCGGCGACGTTCTTGGCGCCGACGGGGATGGAAAACGCGTCGAGCCAGGCGACGGCGCCTTCCTGCGGCACCACCAGCGAGACCGGCAGCTTGAAATGCGTCTTGGCGCGGTCGGCCGAGCCGCTCCAATAGGTGCCGATGTCGATCTGGTTGGAGGCGACCATCTGGTTCCAGTCGTTTTCCGAGCTCCAGAAGGTCTTGATCTGCGGCATCAGCGAGGTCAGCTTCGTCTTGACCGCATCCATATCCTTGATGTCGTTGATGTTCTGGCCAGTGGCGATGGCGCCGAACTGCACCGCTTCAACGGCATCGTCGCGAATGACGACGCGGCCCTTGTGGGCGGCATCCCACATTTCGGCGATGCTCGTCGGTGGTTTGTCGAAGGACTTTTCGTTGATGGCGAGTGCGGTTAGACCCCATACCCACGGCACGCCATAGACCTTGCCGTCATGGACGAGCATCGGCGATCCCGCCTTGTCCTTGCTGATGTCGGCATAGTTCGGCAGCTTGGAAACGTCGATCGGCTGGATCAGTTTCCCGGCCATCGCCTGGTCGTTGAAGGCGGCGTTGATCATGACCACGTCATAGAGGCCGGGATTGGTCCGGATCTTGGTCAGCATTTCCTGTTCGGAATTGAAGAAGTCGTTGACGACCTTGTTGCCGGTCGCCTTTTCGAAAGCCTCGACGGCCCACGGTTCGTCGGCGCCGTAACCCTTCCAGTTGAGCACATGCACTTCGTCGGCCTTGGCGGCGAACGCAAGTGCGGAGGTAAAGACGGCGGTCGCCGTCAGCAGAGCAGTCAAATCAGGCATGCGCATGGTTGGTTCCTCTCTGTGGGTTTGCCCGGTTCCCGGGCTTGTCAGGCTTTTCCAGCTGTTATGCATTGGCCTTCTGTGTCCGGCCTGCTCCCGATGGGTCGGCGGCATGGCTCAGGAATGTCTGGATTTCGCGATTCGTCGGCGCCGACGAGCCGCCATGGCGGGTGACCGAAACAGCAGCAGCAGCATTGGCATAGCGCGCTGCCTCGAAGGGCGAGATTCCGTGCGCCAGCGCGCTGACGAAAGCGCCGATATGGGTGTCGCCGGCGCCATTGGTGTCGACGGCGTTGACCTTGAAGCCGGCAATGGTCTGGGCTGAGCCATCGGCCAGCCTGATATGGCAACCCTTCGCGCCGGCGCGGATGACCACGCCCGCAGCGCGTGGGCAATGGTCGACCAGAAGTCGTGCAGCGACAGCCTCGACATTGCCCGAACCGGCGATCTCAGCCGCCTCCATCGTGTTGCAGCTCAGCCATGTGGTGCGGGCAAGCACCCGCGACAGGATGGAGCGTGGAATATCCGAGATGACCGGGGTCGGGTCGAACACGAAGGGAATATTCGCCGGCAGCGCCTCGATCCAGTCGGTGAGCGCATCGCGGCTCTTGGGGTAGCTCAGCGTATAGCCGGAGGTGAACACCCAATCGCCCGGTGCCACCGCGACCGGCGCCATCATTTCGAGGCTGAGTATGCTCTCCGCACCTGGCCATGACACGAAGGTGCGTTCGGCGTCGCTGGAGATCATGGCGACGCAATTGCCGCTGTCCATCAAGGGCGATGGCGGCGTCAGTGTCGCGATGTTCTCGGCCATGAAGGCGGTGCGCAGGAAGTCGCCATTCGGCCCACTGCCGAGTTGGCCGCCGAACACCACCTGCATGCCGGTGCGGCTGGCCGCCACCATCATGTTGAAGCCGCCGCCGGCGACCTGGGCGAAGCTCGATGCCGTCTTTTCCATGCCGGGCGCCGGCAAAGCGTCGATGCGGTAGACATAATCGACCACGGCACTGCCTATATGGACGAGACGGCCGCTCACGCCGCCGCGTCCTTGCTGGAGCCGGCTTTCGCCGCCCTTGCCGCGACAAGGTCGGCGGCGAGCGCGCCAACCTCTGACAAGTCGATGCCGACAAGCCGGAGGATGTGCTCTTGCGGCAATCGGGAAAAGCCGGTGCAGGCGCCGGCCATGCCGGCAGCGATGGCGCCGATCGTATCGGTGTCGCCGCCGAGATTGGCGCTGATGATGGCTGCTTGCCAGGGGTCGCCACGGGCGACTTCCAGCACGGCGAAGGCAGCCGGAACGGATTCCTGACTGGCGACGCCGGTGCCGACCAGATCGGTGATCAGCCGGATCGCATCCCTGATCGCCTTGCCACGCACGATGTCCTGCGCCCAGACGATACGCGCGGCGATGTCGCCGCCGGTGACCCAATGTCCGAGCGTCGCCCCTCGCCTCGCCGCCGCGACCGCGCTGGCCGAAGCATCGCGCCAACCGCCGCCGGCGACGCCGCGGCTGACGGCCGCTGCGACGGCTGCGGCCGAGGCTATGGCGATCGAGGTGTTGTGCGTCGCCCGGCAAGTCTCCGCCACCTTGCCGACGAACGTCTCCAACGGTTCAAGCGGCATCATGATGCCGACAGGCGCGATACGCATGGCCGCGCCATTGGTGTCGCCGCTGCGTCCCGCTTCCTCGGCCGGTACGCCATTGTTGATGGCATCGATGGCACGCTTGGTCGACGGCCCCAAAAGATCATAGCTGCCGCGCGCCTTGACCTCGCGCTCCCAGTCGAGCAGCGCATTGACCCAGCGCGCGTGGTCGAAACGGTCGCCGGATTCGACCAGGATGCGGCCGAGCAGCAGCGCCTGTTCGGTATCGTCGGTGATGGTTCCGGCGGCCAGGCCCTTCGACACCGGATGATCGGCGAAAGGCTCGATGAAATCCTCTACATGGCCGTAGAGTTCGGCAATGCGAGCCGGCGACAAAAGCTGCGTCGGCATGCCGAGCGCGTCTCCCAGCGCTCCGCCGACAAGCGCGCCCATGGCGCGATCGATGGCCTTGCTGGTTGCATCCGGCATCGCTCAGAACCTCATATGCAGCGCAAAATGTGCCGGGTTGAGCAGGCTGGTGACATACTCGATCGGCCGGTCGTCAGCCGCACGCGTCAACCGGCGGCCGCGCAGGAAGGGCGTGCCTTGTGGGCAACCGAGGATGGCCGCATCCTCGGCATTGAGCATCTCGATCTCGACCCATTCCTCGCCATGGTCGGGAATGAGGCCGGCGGCGCGCAGCGTCTGGTGCAGCGAGCCCTCGCGCAGTCCGCGCAACGGTACGTCCTCAAGCTCGGAGGACAGTGGCAGCCGGCTGCGCTCGATGGAGATCGCATGGCCGTCGCTGGCGTTGGTGCGCACCCGGTCAACCGCAATGAAGAACGGGCTTTCGATACCAAGCAGCGAAGCCAGATCGGGGTCTTCGATGACCTCCAGCCGCAGCGTCCGCGTCTCGGCATTGGCGCCGGCATCGGCCAGCGCGCGCGACCAGCCGATGGAGTCATCGACCGGCTTGCCGTCGAAGGTGACGAACGAGCCAATACCAACCCTGGTCGTGATCAGCCCCCGGCTGGACAATTCCTCGAGGCCCTTGCGGACCGTATTGCGACTGACGGAGAAGCGCTGGACAAGTTCATTCTCGCTTTGCAGGCGGTCGCCGAAGCCGAGAACACCGGAGCGGATTTCATGTTCGAGAACGGTGGCGATCTGCTCGGGTTTGCCCGTACCGGGAGACAGTTGAACCGCGCGCCGCTTCATATAGTACCTGTTCAGTGAACCTGTATAATCCTGTTCAATATAGAGACCGGGATGCTATGTCAACGGGTACTGAAGACTGCCCAAAAGGCAGCGAATATGCGGAATACCGTGCAAGGCGCGCCGAGGCAGGTCAATATGGCCCCCGAAAAGCCGGTCGGCGATCGCCAAAAAAGAGGCATACATCAAGGGGATGGAGCCAGACCCTGATTCAATTTCACCGGAGCAGGCTACGGGATCGACACCTCACGCGGTTCGACGAGGATGTCCGCCTCGATCGCGGCGTTAATGAACGCCGCCCTTGCCGCCGAGACTTCTTTCTTTCCCTCGAGCACGGCCAGACAGACCTTGCGGGCAACCATATGCTTTTGCCCGGTCGCAACCGGCCAGCGGTTCAGCAGGATGTCTGCAGCCTGAGCGACCCGCTCCACGTTGAAGATCGAGTTTCGCGATCGGCCGAGTGCAATCCTGACCGGCTCATCGAAACGCTGATCTTGCACGATGCCACTCCCCAAAGTCGGCATTCATCGATTCGCGGCCTTCAACCCCGAGCAATGTGATAGGTTCCGCGCTAAAGGTGCAAGATGTCCGATTCCAGTGGCCAGAAAAATCCCAGGCTGATCGTCGTGGTCGCCTTCGATCGCGGTGAGGATGGCGAGTTGTTCCCCGCCTTTGGACCCGCCGACCAGCAAAGCGAAGACCGCGCTATACGCACCGCCAAGGCTCTGGCGGCAAAGCATGCCGGCGTCATCGCCTGGAGCCGTGAGGCCGATCCGACGCTAGGCGAATACGGCCCGCCTAACACGCTCTTCGTCAGCGGCGACGTACCTGACATGGAGTAATCTGGCGTCAGGATCTGGCTGCGCTCAATGCCGCAGCCAGAACGGAGACTTCTCAGAAAACACCCGCCTTTCCTTGAAGCTTGATGCAAGCCGGTTCCTCGCCCATCAAGCAAAAGCCCGCCACGGTGAACCGGAGCGGGCCTTGGAGGAGGATAAGGGGTGGGACCCTCTCCTCTTGTTTCCACGGGGGGGTGTGGACCGCAATGACCATACGAAAGTTTTGCAGAGTGCAGGATCACAAGCCGGCTTGCCTGCATCACAATCCGGTGCGCGCCGACATTGGGGGCGCTCACGAGATTGCGATCTGTCGGCGACAACCGGGCGGGCCTGGCTAGATGCGCCCGAGCACGACAAGCACGATGACGATGAGCAGCACGAGCCCGAGGCCGCCGCCGCCATAGTAGCCGGCGCCATAAAAAGGACCTCCGCCGAGGCCGCTGAAGCCGCCAAGCAGGGCAAGGATAAGAATGATGATCAGTATGGTTCCAAGGCTCATGGCTTTCAGCTCCCGTTAGCGTTGACGCATTGGGTCGAACATCGCGGCCGCGATGTTCGAGGACGAGAACGTTCCCAAGGCTCTACCGTTCCGTGCGATCGTGGCAACGGAAACGGCCATCCAACGTGATGGAAGCCAGAACTTTGATACCGGCACGCCAATGAACGCGGAAAGCCCGCCAGTGTGGCGGGCCTTCCGACCAGCCGGAGGCCAGGAACATGCGGCCGGGCCTCAGGGCCGGTTCGGCACCTCCAGTCCCGGCACCTCCAGCATCAGCGGCGCGCGATCAGGAGGCAGAGTTGCCGGAGGTCGCGGTCGTAAGCGCCTTCGCTGCCGAGCACGTCGACGCAGCGCTTCTTCATTCGCGCCACGTTGCTATCCGACATCTGGGCCACGACACCCGGCAGGCTCGGCCTGCTGGGGTTTGACGGATTGGACGGATTGCTCGGGTTCGACGGATTGGACGGATTGATGCCGCCCCCAATACCCACGCCGACACCGACGCCGACGCCGCTCGTCCCGCCCACATTGGCGCCGAGGCCGGCAGCAATGCCGCCAAATCCTCCAACATTGGCGCCCGCGCCGGCATTGATGCCATTGCTGCCGCCGACCGAAGCGCCGAGACCAGCATTGACACCGCTCGAGCCGCCGACATTGGCACCGGCCCCGGCCTTTACACCACCGCTGCCGCCCACCGAGGCGCCCACTCCGGCGCTGATGCCGCCACTGCCGCCAACGGAAGCCCCGACGCCGGCATTGACGCCGCCGCTACCACCCACCGAGGCACCAACGCCAAGGCCGATTCCCGCAGCATTGGCGGGCAGGGAAAGGGCTAAGATTACCGCACTACCCGCCAACATGTTGGCGACTGTCTTGATGGTGTGAGCCATAACACTCTCCTGTTGTCGTTGCGCTAAAGCAATTGGCGAGAGGCCGATTGCAAGATCAACTACGCGAGGTGGTGAATTTCAGTTTCAGAGAGAGAATACTCAACCTGAAGCGTGGTATACATCAACAAAATTTCTGAAATAAAATTATAATAAAGTTGGAATAATTTCTCTTTACACTAACAGCGCGTAAGGCCATTGATGATCGGACGTTACTCTGCTCGTCTTTACTGCGAGGCCGTACACCGCACCGGACAGCGCATGAGCCTCTCGCAAGATCAGCAAGACCGCCACGATGATTGCAAGTGGCCAGAGTCTGTCGGCGGATGCGGGAGCGAGAGAGTGCAAGCGTGATTGCAGGCCGAACGATTCTGCGCTGGCCGGCTTGTCAGACGATCCCGTAGAACAGCCTGTAGTGGACGCGCTTCATATAGTCCCGGTATTCCGGCGTCGCGGCTAACAGCGCCTCTTCGCGCAGGATGCGATGAACCTGGAAGAAGGTGATCGCGGCGTAGACAGCAAGATTGTAGAAGGAAAAGGCCGACAGCAGGAACAGGACATGACCGGCAAGGTATCCGGCATAGATCGGGTGCCGCACCAGGCGGTAGGCACCGTCGGTCATCACGCCGCGATTGCCCGGCAGAATGGCGAAAGAACGCCCTAGCGATATCTTCCCCCAGATCACGAACCCCAACGCCAGGACTTGCAGCGGCGCGGCGGCATAGATCGGGATGATGGCCACGCCCGGTTCCAGGTCGATGAAGCCGACACCGAAGCTGGCGACCACCGAAACAACCACCGTCAGCGGGTTCCAGTCGCGTACCTGTGGTCGCCGCGACAGAAGCAGCCAGGTAAAGGTCAGGATCTCTGAAATTGCCACCAGCGCCACATTGATGCGGGTCGGGTCGAGCATCAGGTGATATACGCCGCGGTAGACGAACATGCCCGCGAAGGCCAGCGCGCAGATCCGAAAGAAACCTTCGCGCAAATCCACCAGGATTTCGCGCGTTCGGGCTGCGGACAAAATCCTGCCGTCACTGATGTGCGAAAGCGCCTCGCTTTTTGATATGAGCAATGCAAACACCCCAATGATCCCTCAGGGCGACCTTTGCACGCAACCATTGCCGGGCAGTTAATCAACAAGATCAGATCGGCACTGGCTGTCGGGGAGCCAGGGCGCCACTCCCAGACGACCTGCTCCACGCGGTCGCCCAGAAAGACTGGCGACCCATCTCATTTGGTTTTGCCAGACTAGCTCAGATAGTCGTTGCGGAAATAGCTCCCGAAATCCGGGCGTTGAGCAACCAGCTTGCCGTCGGCATCACGCAAAATGCCGGACGCGAAGAGATAGCCGCCGATCGCTCCCATCTTGGCCGGATCCATCGTCCCGATGGCGCCGCTTTGGCTGCGCAGATAATGGCCGTCGATCAGCGCCTTCAGTGAGGCGTGGATCAGCGCCGGATTGGTCAACGCATCCTTGTTGGCCGCGATCAGCAGGGCTGCCGCATCTTCGGGGTGATCGACCGCGAACTGGTAGCCGCGCCGCGTCGCCTGGACAAAGGCGGCCGCAGGCTTGGGGTTTGCCTGGAGATAGGCTTCGCTCGAAGAGATCAGTGTCGTGTGCTCGTCAGGCACGCCGTAATCGGCATAGACGAAGCTGCGTTGTTTGACGCCCCTGAGCTCGGCGTCGACACCCTCCCAGGTCGAGACTTCGAGCGTGAAATCGACCGAACCGTTGGCCAGCGCCTCATAGGCTGAGGTGCCGAGCGTCACCGTCTCGAAATTGCCCTTGCCGCCATCATGGCGGATGATGGTCGATATCAGGGCGTTTTCCCAGGCGCTGCCGAAGCCGCCATAGGTCAGGCCGTCGAGGTTTCTCGGGCTTACGATCTCGCTGCGGGCCGCATTGAAGACCACGCGGCCGGTTTCCGATTGCACCACCGCATAGACGCCCTTCAGGTCCGCTCCGGCGGTTCTCTGGGTGAACAGGCTGATGGTGCCGTTGATGCCGAAATCGGCGACGCGATTTGCAACCAGCGTGCCCGCACCGGTATCGCTGTAAGGCAGGATGTCGACCTCGAGCCCGGCCTCGCGATAGAAGCCCTTGTCGCGGGCGACGAACAGTCCGATGTGGTTGGTGTTGACAGTCCAGTCGAGGGCAACGGTGACCTTTTGTGCCGATTGTGCTTGGGCTCGCCCCGATCCGGCAACGAGCGGAAGGCCTGTGGCAAGGGTCAGCAACAACGCCTGCCGGCGCGTCAAGTCAGTCATGATCGTGTCCTTTGGATGGGGTGGCGTTGAGGATGATGTCGAGAATCTCGGCCTCGAGCGTACTTGCCTGGCGCGCGGCATCGCCGCCAAGGCTGCGCGGGCGCGGCAGCGGCACCTTGATTTCACGCACGATGCGGGCCGGGCGCGCCGACAGCACATAGATGCGGTCGGACAGGAACACGGCTTCGCGCACGTCATGGGTGATCAGGAGCGCCGTCCAGCGATGATGCCGCCACATCTGTTCCAGCCAGCGCTGCATGGCCGTGCGGGTCAGCGCGTCGAGAGCGCCGAACGGCTCGTCGAGCAAAAGCATGTCGCGTTGCTGCACCACCGTGCGCAGCAAGGCCGCGCGCTGGCGCATACCGCCGGACAGTTGCGCTGGAAAATGCCGCTCGAAGCCGGCAAGCCCGAATTCGGCAAACAACGGCGCAACGCGCGCCCGCGCCGCCTGTCTCCTCATGCCTTGCACTTCGAGCCCGAGCGTCGCGTTTTCGAGGATGCGCCGCCACGGCATCAGCGCGTCACGCTGCGGCATGAAGGCGAAATGCCTGCCGTGGTCGTCGAGCGGCGCGCCGTCGAACAACATCTCGCCCTCGCCATGCTCGGCGCCGGTCAGGAGCTGGAAGAGTGTCGATTTGCCGGCGCCCGAGGGTCCAAGGATCGAGACGAATTCACCAGCGCCGACGCTAAGCGAAATATCGGCCAGCACGTCGAGCCCACCGAACGCCTTGCGCACATGCCGCAGCTCGAGCCGGTTCATCGCCAGGCCCCCTTCCCGGCGGTTTCCTTGCCGGCCCGCTCCCAGGGCATCGCGAGGCGCTGCAGCAGTACAGTCAACCCGAACAGGACAAGTGTCAGCGCGGCACTCACTCCGACGGCGGCAAGAACCAGGTCAGGACGGAAATTGTTCTTGGCGTTGAGCATGTAGATGCCCAGCCCCTTCGCGGCCCCCGCATATTCGGCGAAGATCGCGCCGACCACGGCGTAGGTGATGGAGATCCTCAAACCAGCGAAGAAATAGGGCAGCGCCGAAGGCAGCCGTGCCAGCACGAAGATGCGCCAGCGCCCTGCCCCCATGGCGCGCAGCATTTGCCCGATCTCGGCCTCGGTCGACTCATAACCCTCGACCAACGCAACCAGCATCGGAAAGAAGGTAACCAGCGCCACCAGCATGATCTTGGGCGCCAGCCCGAAGCCGAACCAGAGCACCACCAGCGGCGCGATCGCCACCAGCGGCAAGGTCTGGCTGACGATTAAGACAGGAAACATCGCACGCCGCAGCGGCTGGAAGAAGTCGACCAGCGTTGACAGCACGAAGGCAGCGCTGAGCGAACAGGCAAAGCCGAGCAGCGTGGCGCCGATGGTCGGAATGGCGTTGTCGGCCAGCGCCTGGCGATTGAGCAGCGCTTGCTCGAAAACGCGCGACGGCGCCGGCAGTGTCGTCGGCCTGATGCCGGAATAGGTGGCATAAAGCTCCCACGCCAGCAGGAGCAAACCGACCGAGATCATGGCCGGCATTGCCTTGACAAGAAGGCTCGCGATCGGGCGCGAAGCGACTGATGATGTGGCCACGGGAGATAACCTTTGACGGCAGCGCGAAAGCGCGGCTGGCTCAGACAGCCGACGGGCTGTTGGCCGAGACCGTGACGTCGAGGGTTACGTGGCCGGCGCCTGGTCCGAAGCGGCAGAAGGCCTCGTCCAGCGCCGAAAAGATCGCACCGGCATCACCGCGCAGTTTCGTGCAGAAATGCTTGGAACGCTCATAGACGCCGGACTGCTTGAGAAAATCGATGCAGCCGTAGATCTCGTCCATGTGGTCGTCGGTGCCCATCACATAGAGCGAGAACTGCGCCGCCGCCGGCTGGCCGGTGGCAGCAGCATTGCGCACCGCCGCGATGGCCGCATCCTTGCGCGGGCCGAGTGGCCCAACAGGCCCGCCAAGTGCATCGGAGCGGCAGATCGGATCATCCGGCTCGCCAGGGCACCCGCGCGAGATGGTGGCCGACAACACGCAATGTTTGCCGCTGCGTGCCGCCGCCACGAAGAGGTCGCGCATGGCGGGAAACAGCACTTCGGGCGGCCCGACCAGCAAGGTCGAGATGTCGTCGGTCTCGATCCTGAGCTTGTCGCGCCAGGGATCGAGCGCACCGAGCGCGCCAAGAATGACACCGACGAAATCGTCGGTCATGGGGTATAGGGAAATCTGTGCGCCTGAAAACATCGCCCGCCTCGCTCCGCTGGTATTACCCAGATCAGCTTCTAGGGTCTGTGGGCTTGCCGCCCCCGTCTCAGCCCCGACCGTACGGAGCACCCCTGTGGATGTGCGCCTTAAAGCATCATTCGAGTTCAAGGGAAAGCCGTTTTTTCAGAGCACTGCGCCAAAAGCATTGCGCCAGTCACGGTGCGCCTGTGCGGAATTTTGTCGGGAACCTTCGCCGCTGCGACCGGTTGTCCCCACAGTCGCAACGCGATCACTTTGGTAGAAAACAAGCGACGACTTCACAGAAATGGAGACAAACCATGTTCATGAAAATCCTCGCAGCTTCGGTTCTCACCATTGGTCTGGCCACGTCAGCCATGGCGCAAAGCGCCGGCAGCAACAACGCAAATGGAAGCGGCAGCGGCAAATCGGTGACGGTTGAGCCGAACACGCCGGCTTCACCGAATACGGTCGAGCCGGACACTGTCGACCCGGGCACGACCAACAGCACGACTGGCACGGTAGGAGATATGAATTCAAACGCGGATCAGAATTGCCCGGCAAGTCCGCAGGGGGCGCAGGCAGATGCCAACGGCACCTCCCCGGGCACCACCTCGCCGACAGTCAACGACAACAATTGCGGCAAGTAATCTGCACGCGATCGAACCAAAGCCGCGGAGCACAACCTCCGCGGCTTTGTTCTACCACGACGCGGGGATCGGGGTTTGGTACAACCTTGAACTCTACGAAACCGCCGTCTCGCGAACCGGCAGCTTCCAGCCTGGCCTGACGAAGTGGCAGGTGTATCCGTTGGGATATTTCTCCAGATAGTCCTGATGCTCGGGCTCGGCTTCCCAGAACGGACCAACGGGTGCGACTTCGGTGATGACCTTGCCCGGCCACAGGCCCGAGGCATCGACATCGGCGATGGTGTCCTCGGCGACGCGCTTCTGTTCGTCGCTGGTGTAATAGATCGCCGAGCGATAACTCGTCCCGACATCGTTGCCCTGGCGGTTGCGGGTCGTCGGATCGTGGATCTGGAAAAAGCGTTCCAGCAGCGTGCGATAGCTTATGATGGCCGGATCGAAATTGATCTCGATGGCTTCGGCGTGGGTGCCGTGGTTGCGGTAGGTGGCGTTGGGCACGTCGCCGCCGCTGTAGCCGACACGGGTGGAGATGACGCCGGGATAGCGCCGTATCAAATCCTGCATGCCCCAGAAACAGCCGCCGGCAAGGACTGCACGTTCGGTCGAAGTCGCCATGTCACGTCTCCTCAAAAGCAATTCCAGGAAAAGTGTGTGGCGGTTTTCCGTCTGGAATTGCGTGAAAGCAAGTGGTCTCGCCATAAATGGGCATTGTCACCTGCTTCGTCCAGCGGACGCGGTGGATCTACCTCAATTGCTCGGTTGGGCGAGGCTGTCGATCAAACCCAGTAGCTTCATGCCAGGCGGAATGGCGGCAAAGCTGATCGCCACCGGTGGTGCCCTGAGCGACCAGTCGAAAAGAACGGTCTTGACCGGGATGTTTCCCAGCCACGCCAGCAGCCGAGGTGGCACGCCGCTCCCGGGCCAGACCAGAAGCATGCCGTGATCGCGCAGCCGCTGGCTGGTGATCCAGGGGGCGAGCCGCATGTCGAGGTCTGTGAAGATCGACGGCTTGTCATAGGCGTTGAGGCCCGCCAGCAACGCGATGCGGGTATCGCCGCCGACGATGTCGAGCCGACCGGGCACCGCCGCGTGCCAGACCGCCTCGGCTTCGTCCGAAATCTGCCGCGCTGGCCAGCAGACGGCATCCATGCGCCCGCGCAAATTGCAACTCGTCCAGCGGATGCCCGCATAGGCACCGGACATGCCGAGGATGCAGGCGAACGCGCAGATCGCCAGCCGTCGCAGTTCGACGGCGCCAAGCCGATGACCCAGCAAGGCGATCGCCACAACGCCGACCAGATTGTACATCGGCGCGCCCCACGCCTCGCCGGCGCCGGTAAACAGCGAGGCCACCATGACAAGCACCGCCGGACCAAGCCCCATCCACACGAGATAGGCCAGCGCGCCGCGCTCAATGGGCTGTTCCGGCGCGGGCGAACGCCGCAACAGCCCCGATATCGACAGCACCAGCAATAAGCCGCAGAGCCCCGCCATTTGGACACCGATATAGTAAAGGCGGGCGCGGTGGACCAACACCCATTCATCGCGGCCGGCGACATAGGTCAGCGGCAGGAAATCGATGCGGTAGAGCTGGATGGCCAGTGGCGCGGCGACGGCGAGGAAAACCGCGAGCCCAAGCCAGGGCCAGGGCGTGGCGAGCCGATTGCGTGCCCGCGTGTCCGACAACAGCCAGATCGCCCCGAAGAGCAACAGCAGCCCGGTGGAAAACTTGGCATAGAGCCCGACGCCCGACACCAGTCCGAGCGCCAGCCACCAGCCCGGCCCACCGCTACGGCCCGCACGCCACAGCAGCCAGCAGATTGCGGCCCAGAAGGGCATCTGCGCGTAATCATGATTGAACTGCGGTGTCGGCCAGCCGAAGAAATACAATGACGGCATCAAAAGCACGGCGGCCAGCGCGCGGGTTCTCCCGAGCATGTCGCGGGCCAGCAGGTAGACGAAGACGAAGGTCGCCGAGACGACAAGCTGGGCGAGCAGATATTGCGGCCAGCGGAACGATCCGGTCAGAAGATGGCTGATCTCGAGCAGCCAGCCGGGGAGCTGCGGATGCTTGTAGGTCAAAAGCACCCATTCGCGGCCCCACATGAAACTCTCGACGACGTCGCCGGGCGGGGCGGCATCGACAAGCGCCGGCATCACGGTCCAGCACAGGATCTGCGTCAGGCATAAAAGCGCCAGGCCGGCTTCTGGATAGCGCGTCAGCCCCGGCCAGATCGACGACTGCCACCAGTCGCCTGGAACAGAACTGCCGACCGGCAGCCAACCGTTCATGGTTTCGTCGATTCGCGTCATGCGGTGGATAAATCACACCGGACGGTTTTACGAACAGCCCAGAACTTGAAGCTTACGAAAATGTATACTTGGCCGACCATGGCAAAACCAAGATTGAGGCAGAGTTTCGCGCCACCATGCCGCCTCTCCCGTCATCACATGCCAGCAAGACAACAATGGAACACGCCATCCCGCAGCACCCTGAACATGCCGGGCATGGCGCCTTGGGCGTGATCGCGGCAGGCGTCGCCTACGCCTGACCGGTTACCGTCCCCAAAAAGCATCCAGGATTTGAAAAATGCGCCACCACCACGCCGTCATTCACTACCGTGCGCTCGATTTCTGGATGGCCCGTGCGGCCGTTCTCGTCATCATCTGCCTGCAGCTTCTGGTCATCAACAATCTCTCATTCGGGCCGCGCTGGGTGGCGCCCGCGCTGGAGGCGGCCCTGCTGCTGCCCTTGTCGGTGGCCACCGCCTGGACGCAGGCCGCCACCCGAAAGGCGGTCGAGGACCACGAGTGGCATGCGATCGGCCAGTTTCGGGTCATGATCCGCAGAACAGCCCTGACCATGACCGCCATCATCAGCATCATCAATTGCGGTTCGCTGGTCCTGCTGGTGCGTGCCTTGCTGGAGGGCCATGCCGGCAGTAGCGGTACGACGCTGCTGATCGACGCGCTCAACATCTGGGTCACCAACGTCATCGTTTTTGCCTTGTGGTTCTGGAGCACCGACCGCGGCGGTCCGCCGACCTGCGGCCTCGTCAAGCTCGCACAGGCCGATTTCCTGTTCGCGCAGATGACGTTGAACGACCGTGAGCTTCGAGATTGGCTGCCCGGCTTCGTCGATTATTTCTTCCTCGCCTTCACCAATGCGACCGCATTTTCGCCGACCGATACCTTGCCACTCTCCCAGCGGGCCAAGCTGCTGATGATGGCCGAGGCCATGATCTCGCTGCTGACCATCGCGCTGGTCGCGGCACGCGCGGTCAACATTCTGGCTTGATTAGGCCAAAACGCAAAAATGGCCCGCCCGGCGAACCGGAACGGGCTATTTTGGGTTGTCTTCGATGGTTCGATGCCGCGGGAAACGTGCCTCGGCAATTCCGCCAAGCAATCGCCGCCGCACCAGCTATTCGTCCCGCGCGCGGCTGACTCTCCGCACCACGAACTCGAACAGGACGTCCGAAATCCACATGGCGCAGACGCCGATCAGGAAGGCGGCCGCCAGCGTGGTGGTGTCGTCGGCGGGAGCGGGCATCGGCAGGCCGGCGATCCTGGCGTAGGAAACCGCCGGCAGCGTCAGATAGGCCGCCGCAAGCGCGCCGCAGATCGG
>NZ_RZTC01000062.1:16390-36371 GCF_004023165.1 Mesorhizobium sp. M7A.F.Ca.MR.176.00.0.0
CAGATCGGCGAGGCCACCGTTTCGCGCAGCTTGTAGCGATGCCGCGACAGCGCGCGCAGAACGCCGCCGGCGAGGCCCGCCGCCACGACCGGTCCCTTGATGCCGAGCAGGTCGAAAAGATCGTTCATCATGGCCTCCAGCCGCAAAGCTTCTGGCCCTTTTCGTTGTGAGCCAGGATCGCCGCCACCGACGCGTCGGAAAGGGTCGCCGCCTCCGCCCTTGTCGGCCGGAGGGGATGCCCGGCCGCGCAGAACGACCCGCCTGATGTGGTGCAGCCGGCCAGCAGCAGCGAGAGCGCTATGATTTTGACCATCTGGCCAGCCTCCCTCTGTTGTCTTCCGGCGTCCGGCCGGCGACGGCATCGTCGATCTTCTGGGCTTCGGTGCGCGCCGCGGCGTCGGCGGCATCCTGCCTGGCCTTCTGGCTGGCCTTGCCCTTGGCATAGGCCGTCCAGACACCGGCAAGCGCGGCGCCAATTGCCAGAAGATACGGCCAGGCCTGGCCGAGCAGCGCGAGGGCGAGTGTTCCCATCTCATGTCTCCTTGGCCGGCGGCGCGACCATGCCGCGCGGGCCGTCACGGACTGCGTTGATGATGATCTTGGCCAGGGCAATGACGCCGCTGATCTGAAGCGCGGTGCGGTCGCTCACCCCGAGCAGCGTCCAGTCGAAGCCGGCGAGTGCGCCGCCGCAGATGATGGCGATCAGCGTGTTGAGGAGATTGTGCAGCGCATTGGTGTTGAACCATGTCATTGAAACAGGCTCCCGAACAAATCGGCGACCCGATGCCGGAAGGCCGCGAGCGCTCCGGCCATGAGAACGAGGATGCCGGCCGCGGCAGCCGCCTTGCCGCCGGGCGCCGGCTGCACGCGCCGAACCGACGGCGCCCCATTGGCCGATGTTTCGCCGCTGGGCGGCGCCGGCGCGGTCACCGGTGCCGCGGGGCGCTGCGCCGACATCAGCAGGGCCTGAACCCGCACCGACCTGACCCGATCGGACCAGCCGCGCCCGAATGTTGCCCATGTCGGCAACCGCTTGAGGAACGCCAGCCGCGCATCGCAAAGCGCATCGATGGTCACACCGGCCGGCTTTGCCTTGGCCGCCGCGACGGTGACCGGTCCGATCCGCCCGTCCTGCGCAACGCCGACGGCCGCCTGCAAATATTTGGCCGCCCGGCCAGGCCCGCTATTGACGGCGAAATCGAACACAGCGTGGTCGACGCCATCGGGCAATTCGGCGCCGAGCACAGCGTCCCAGTAGAAGCGGCGATAGACGGAGGCGACCTGCGCGTCGCTGATCGCACGCAGATCCGCCTTCGTCGCGTCGGCCTTCACATAGCGACGGAAGCTGGCAAGCGTCACGCCCTTCATGGTGGCGCCGCCGGGGTCAGCCGGATTGTCCGACCAGCCGCCTTCCGATTTGAGAACAAGCGCAAGCGCCCGCGCGAAGTTGCGGTCCATGGTGGTTTTCCTTCTTCGGATGATTTGGCTATGGTCGGCGCCGGGGAGCGGGCTGATGGATGATGAGCGACGCAAGGACCTAGTGATACTCGCCGCGCCGTGGGCTAAGCACAGCGCTAAGTTTCGTGCGAACGCAGCGGCGAAGGCTGGCGAAATCAGAACCCACGACGGCGGGCTCTTGCTTGTCTACGACGGCGGGTGGGAAGTCATTCGACCCGGCGACAGCAACGCGGAACTGGCTGACAACCCGAGCGCCCGCCGTCCCTGCCGGCTTACGGGACGGGGAACCTCCCATTGCTCTCAGGCTGTCTGGTTTGTCTGGTTTGTCTGGAACAGGTACGACCCTCTGAGGGTGCATACCCATGCCGAGCGGCGCAGCCTACATAAGGTTGACGATGGCGCTCGCACTATTTGGCCCTTGGTAGCGAGCCGCGACGGTTCTTCGGTTGGCTGCGAAAATTCCGGCAATTCTTGCGGAACGGCTATAGCCGATGGCCGACGAACCGGCCTGCGAAGAAGGGTCGGCAAGATCGTCTTTACCCGACGCGCCGCAAGAACGGATAGTTCCCGGGATCAAGCATTGATCTCAGACCCAAGCGAGGCAAAGTTATTCGGGAACACAGGGTCACGACCACCACCGGCAGCAGCAGCATCGGCATCATCGCCACTCGATTGTAATAAGGCAGGCCGCTCGCTGCCATGTAGATCACGGTCATGACAATGCAGTATTTAGCCAAGCGCGCATCCGATTGCTTTTCGGCCTTTTGAAGCAGCAGGACGCTCACGACGCACTGAAACAGTGAGTAGTAGAAGAACAGCGCCTTGTAGCCCACCTGATAAGTCAAGAACGCGTCGGTTGAGTACTGGGTGTAAAGCCCAGTCCATAAGAGGATCGGGGTGACGATCATCCCAGATAGAACAGTGATGTAATCGGTGACATAGCCGACGAACGTCAGGACAACGACCGCGACAAACAGCTTGCCGGACCTCGGCAAGAAGTCGGTGAGGATGTACACGCTCACGAACAATGCGGCGCTGTAATGGCTACCTATAGCGAGCGCCGCGAAGAGGACGGCCCAACGTTTTTGTTGATAATTCACCGCCCGAAAAAAGGTGAGAATGAATATCAGCGAAAACCCTTGCCTTAGCGTGTTTTGCCCGAGCTGTTCAAACCATGGCAGCATGATGAAGGCCACGGTAGCTAGTGCGCCAAGAAGCACATTGTTGCTCTGCCGGGAGGCATAGAAGAAATAGGCTGCGATCATCATCATGCTGTTTGCCAGCATGCTGTCGGAGAGCGAAAATCCCAGGTTTGCATACATCCAGTGCATTGCTAGGAACACGCGCTCGTGCTCTACAGATGTCATATAGAGGACAAAGCCAGTTCGCGTCGCATAGGAGAAACCACGCGAATAGCTGACGATGTCGCCATCGGCTGTGTATGCCACGTAATTGGCATAGTCAGTCCTCGAAACCGCAAATAGCATCACTGGCACTAAGCAGGCCAGTGCCGGGAACCAATTCTGACGAACGGGCCGCATTCGAAGGACTCTCTCGTATAACGATGGCTGCAACCATTGCTCATCTCTTGCAATTTAATCAATGCCCTTGGCGCCGTCGATACGCGTTATTGACGTTCCTTGCTTGGCTAGCCGCTCCTTGATATGGGTCTGCGCTCGTGCTGCTGGCGAGGATGGACCATGATCGAAAGAGGCGCCAAGGACAAAGACGCCCCATTCGATGAAGAAGCTGAGCTTCAGATCATGACCAACGAGATGGTATGGTTGGCGATCATCGTGCTTGGCCCGACCGCAACCTATTTCGTCTACCTGTGGATCGTCCTGCTGTTCAGCGCGCTTCGGTAGCCGATCAATACTCGATATAGTCGACCGTCACGCCAAGCCCGGACAGAGCGATGCCGGACCCGGCAGAGTTGGAGTTGAGGATCAACACGTCCCCAGGCTCCAGATATGCGCCGGCCGGGCTCGCAGTGACCCCGGCATCTCGCGACACAAAGGCAGTGAACCCGGTTGCGGTCGTGTCGATTGTCGCAGCGTTTGCAGATGAGCCCGCCCGATACCGCCGCAGGATGAGGTTCCGGTAGTTGGAGCCGCTTGCGGCAACGTCGGCGAGCACCTGATAGCTGGCCCGTGCGACAAGGCACCGACGCCGCGCGACGAACACGCACTTGTTCACGGTGCCGGTCGCCGAGTAGTCGCCCGCGATCGCCGTGATGCTCTCGCCGAACGTGTGCTTCTGCGCATCCCCTTGAAAAGTGACGGTGCCCCTGACGCGGTTGTTTTTGCCCCACCGGATGGAGTAGGGGTGGAGGAGATATTCCCACCTTACCAGCCCCTCAATGGTACGCCAGACAGCCGTGCCGTCGGCAATCCGCTGGTCGGTTCCGCTCGGGCCACCCGACGCCGCAGAGGTGCCGGCAGTCATGCAGATAAAGTAGGCACTCCCATTCCTCCGCACAGCATCAACCGCATAAGGTGTTAAGGCAGCCCACGCGGCAATGGATGCGCTGCCATCGTCAGTCACGGACAGTGCCGTCCCGGTTGGTCCCCCGCTGCTTGCCGAACGGCCCTCGGTGGTCGCACGGTAGAAATTTCCCCCGTTCGTCACCATGGCGTTGCGCTTGTAGATCGTGTCGGCAGCCCACGAGGCAATTGCGGTGCTGTCCCCATTGAGGTTCACGCTGCCCTCAATGTCGCACTCATCGACGGTAGCGCAACCCGCTCGCTGGTGTAGCGCGGTGATGACAAGGTCAGCCTGGGTTGATCCTGAAGTGTTGTTGCCCCGAGTGATAAGGCGACGCACTTTTACGCTCGATGGGGATTGAATACTGATGCCACCTTTATCGGAAGCCTCGATGCGCATTCCATCGATGTCGATATCAAGGTCTGACCACCCTATCTGATCGGCGTTGGCTACGCTTGAAAAGCAAGTAAAGGCGTGGTTGAAACCGCAGATCGCACGATAGGACGTTATGTCCTTGAGCTTCAGGTTGACGGCTTCGCGGATCCAGAAATACCCATGATCATCAAGCGTGATGTTCTGTAGCGTGATGTCCTGCACCGGACCCGTGCCTGCATGGCCGCCAGCCGCCCAATCCCACCCGATGTAGAAGGCAGGGGCCGTGGTCGAGCCGATGGCCGAGCCGCTGATGTTGGACAAAATAATGCGCTTGCTGACCTGAAAATTTCTGACAGCAGTACCGGCCACGTACTCTGCAAAAGTATCTGGCGTCGTCGTCTTGTAGTTGATGGTCGCGATGTTGCCGGTGTTGTGGACCGAGAAATCGCCGATCGACGCATCGATCTGGTCGTTGATATCTATGCACTGGTTAACGCGCGCGACCGATTTAAAGACCCCGCCTCGGATCACGACAAGCTGGCTTGTGCCGTCGAGATCGATCGCCTCCGAGAAGTCCTCGAAAATGAAGTTGGTCATCACGAAGCTGTCGACATAGCGGACATTAAATCCGCCTGTCATTTTCTGGTGACGATGGCCGTTCACCTGCACGTTCTTGCTGTTCTGAATGTGGGTATAATAGCCGCGACGGCCGCCACTCGACTCGGCCTTGGTGTTGATAAACCGCAGACCATCAACGCCCACGGCGTAAAGGAAACGCTGGTTGCTGTTCGTCGCGTCGCCGTCATTGTTGGAATCGAAGGTGACGCCGTCGAACGCGATATTCTTGCGTGCGCCGACTGCCATATTTTTGTCGGTCGAGAAGACCGGTTGAATGTCGGTAGCGACAACACTTGCCCGGCTCACGCCATGCAGCACTGCTTCATGTCCGCTGAAGGTGACATTGTCGGCGGTCAGTGCCACCGCGCGATAGACATTGGCAGTGGTGTTGCCGAGCGTGAATGGCGAGACCGAGCCGGGCACCATCTTGTAGATGCCGGACGGAAACTCTACGCCGCCCGAACCCAGATTGTGCGCGGTCTGCACGGCTGCGGCATCATCAGTCGAGTTGTTTTTCCGGGCACCCTTCTGCGAAGCTGTCGGCGTGTCAGAGAGCGTGTATCCGACGACCGTCACGCCATCGTGCAAGGTGATCACGAGGTCGCCGGTCGTCGTGCCATTTTTGCGATAGACGCCGCCGCTGCCTGCCACCTGGTTGCCGTCGTAGAATGCCGTGCGGATGTAGTCGGGCGCGACATCCGGCGAGAATGCTTCAGCCGTCGCTTTGGTAGCGAACTGAGGATCCATGACGGTCGTCATAGCGCCCGTTACGAGACCGAGAATTTCCTGTGCCGCCTCCTGAAGCTCGCCGACGGCGTCGTCGGAGAGGTAGAAGCTGATCACGATATTGTCAGTCCCGATCACCGGGTTATCGGTCTGAAAAGCGTAGACCTTGCTGGAGTTCGAGTTGCCCTGCTGGACATGCACCGTCGTTCCCTTCTGCATGGTGCGCCCGGTGCGGGCATCGGCAGCGCGGAACCATCGGCCTTCGCTGACCGTATAGATACCGTTCTGCGTCTGGTCGGCCTGGTCCTTGACCAGCACGCGGTCGCCCACCTCCGTCGCCACCCCGTCGATGGTCTGAAGGCCGGAAAGCGCAATGCTGGCGGTCGTCGCCAGGCGAACAGGTTCGCGCTCGCCGGTCAGAAGGCGAACGGCGGCGGCTGAAGATCGGGCCATGCTGGCGTGCTCCATGAAAAAAGCCCCGCGAAGCGAGGCTGAAAAGAGATTTTGGTCTTGAGATAGAGGAGGCAGGCCTTTGGATCAGCCGGCAGATATCAACTGCGATTGTGATGGCATTGGCAGCGTCGAGCTTCCATGCAGCATCAAACCTCCTGAAGCCGCACAACGGCGTTCCAGCCATAGGTCTTTGCCGCGACGCCGGCAACGGTCACCTCAATTCCGGAAGCCCCCACGGCGACGGAGGCGTCGAGCGACGCGGCGTCGGTCGCATATTCGCCGATCACCGTTTTGGTGATAGCACCTTCGACTGCCAGGGTACCGCCTGTGTTGCGGATCACGCCGGCGAACACATAGCCGGCGCTGGTCGACGACGAACCATCCGTGCGGCGGGCAGCGACATCGGCGGTGAACTTCGCGCCTTGCCCTGGCCTGATCGGAACAAAGCTGTTTCCGGCTTCGAAGACCATAAGAACGGGCGTTGCGTCCGCCGTCGATTTATAGCCCTTGAAAAGATCGCCGCACCGGTTTCCTTCAATCAGCGCCATGTGCGATCCGTCATCGGTTGGCTTGCCCGTCGCCGTGCCGGAGTAGATGTTGTCCCGCACCTCGACGTTTGGCGAGGATCCGCTGATTTTCACATCGTTGACGACGCTGCCGGTCGTCGCCTTGAAAAGGCCACCCGTCGCCCTCTGCCGTTCGCTCGATAGTGTCGACAGTGCGACATAGGACGATCGCGCATCCGCGATGCTTGCATGGGTTTGCGACATGTCGCCGTTCAATCGAACGCCAATGGACGCCGCTGCGCCGCCCATGTCGACAAGCGTGTCGGCCGACACAATGGTCTCATCCGCGGCGCTGAAGACGCCATAGGCATTGGCCTGGGTGAACCCAAAGAGGCGGCCGGCACCAATCCTGGCGCCGCGCGAGATCTGTTGCCCGGCCGGGGTTTCGATATAGATCCCCTGATGCGTCGCCTGGATGTCGAACGACAGCAGGCGAAGATCTTCGATATGATGGCCGGTGCCGGCGCGAATGCCTTGCTGCACGCCTTCCGTCACCAGGCTGCGCACCTCGATATCCTTGGCCCCTCGCAGCACCAGGCCATAAAGGCCATCCCTGGATTTGGCACTGATGCGAAGGCGTTTGTACTTCAACACCGATCCGGCGGGCGCAGCGCTGCGGGTGAAGGCGACGGCCGCGCCAAGCTGAACGCCGCCAAGCTGCGTCCAGTCGATATCCACCTCGATATCGCTCACCGGCCAGTCGTCGTCGCTCTCTGCATCGAAACCGTTCAAATAGGCACTCACGCGAGCGCGGCGGACAAACACGTGACTTGTGCCGGAAACCTCGTCGTTGATGGTGACGATGTTGCGCGCCGTGTCGCCCTTGGCGTCGTCGATGTAGACCCAGCTGGAATCGGCAATGCGGTAGTGGTCGCCTTGCGTACCGGTGAGCGTGCCATGCTCGATCGTGACGCCGGAGATGCCGCTGATGTTGAAGACGCCAAAGCCGTTCGCAACCGCGACATGATTCCAGGCGCCGTTGACCTTCGGCGCGATGATACGGTTGTCGCCCTTCAGGTTGAAAAGGTGCATGGCGTCCTCGGTACGCTGCAAAAGCGCCCTGTCATCAAACTCGACCGTCAACCCCTGCGGAATGTCGATATTGCCGGCCAGCGAGAATGTGCCAGCCGGGATGATCAGCCTGCCCTGCCCGGCGGCAGCAATGGCGTTGACGATCGCGGTCCTGTTGTTGCCGGCTGCCGTGTCGGCGCCCGCCGCGCGAATGTTGATCTCCTTCGACCTCGGTGCGTTGATGATGTCGAAGCCGGCTTTCGCTCCACCTTGCAGCGTGATCGCCAGACCGCCCCCGCCAGCCAAAATGGTGCCATTCTTCCTGTAGAGGGCTTGGCCGTCGCCGACCTGCGAATAGCCGGCAGTCCTGATATAATCCGGCGCAACCGCCGGCGAATAGGCTTCCGCCGTCGCCTTGGTCGCAAATTGCGGATCGAGCACGGTCGTCATGGCGCCCGTCGCCACGTCCGCGGCCGCCTGGGCCTGGTCGATGATGCCTTGCGCGGCTGCCTGGATATCGCCGACGGTGTCGTCGGACTGGTAGAACGACAGCACAATGTCGTCGGCACCGATCACGGGGCTCACTGTCTGGAAGGCAAAGACAAAATCAGCCGAAGCCGTGCCCTCCTGGACATGCACCGTCGTCCCCTTCTGCATGGTGCGACCCGTGCGCGCATCGGCTGCGCGGTACCAGTAGCCTTCCGACGCCGTATAGATGCCGTTCAGCCTGGCGTCCGCCTGGTCCTTGACCAGCACCCGGTCGCCGGTCGCTGTCTGGGCGCCGTCAAGCATCTTGAGGCCCTGGATCCAGGCGACGCCGTCGATGACGATCGTCTCCAGGTTCGCGGTCGTCGCCAGGCGTACGGGTTCGCGCTCGCCGGTCAACAAGCGAACGGCGGCGGTTGCAGGTCGGGCCATGAGGCTTGCTCCATGAAAAAGCCCCGCGAAAGCGAGGCTGTGAAGATTGCGGTTCAATCACAGGTCGGCCCGCCCTGCCGACCCCTCGTGCAGCAACTCGGTTGCCGCCCGGCCTCAGCCCTACTCACGATGCTCGCGCGGGGTGCGTGCGGCAGATCAGTGCGGAAGCAACGGCAGAATCTGTTCGTCGAGGAATTTCAGCCGGCTCGCCAGAATCTCGGCGTTGGCGGGATTCGCGTCGACATTGACTGGTATCAATTTCGCTACGGATTTTCCGTGGCGCGCGGCCTCAATCCAGACTTCAAGGGCACCAATATACCCATCCAACGCTTCAAATGGGGTCTTTCCATCGTCGGCTGGCAGATACGTCGGCGGCACATCACCGACGATCACCCATGTCCATGGGTTCACATCTGCTCGGTTGGCCTCTATCTCGAAAAGGAAAATGTAAATTATCCCTTCGGCGCCGTAACCAAGATATTCGCCTTTGATGGCTGATACCCAAGTATAGAATTCAAGGTATTGGCGCGCCTCGATCCGGGCGGAATCAAGCTCGTCGTCACCGGTGCTGACATCGGCCGGAGGCAGACGTGTGACGCTGTTTAAATCGGGCTCGGCATTGTTCTCCATGACTAACTAACTCCGCGAGATAGGTTGACGCCTCGGATCCGCGTGGAGTTCAGGAGCCGCGTTAGCCCTAGCTAGAAGTCCAAAATAGCTCGGTTGGAAGCGGTCGTTTTTGCTTCGACGCAGGCTACGATGCGGGTGACACCCTAGTTACTGCTGCCGTCGAACCGCCAGAAGTCAGCGGAAGGGAGGCCAAACAGTTCATCAAACACATCGAAGGCGCGCTCCGATATCACGAGGTTCAGTTTCTGGTTGATCCCGAAATCATCTCGGCCCGCCTCGCCATCGACCTTGAGCCACACGAACGGGGGAAGCCCTACGCCGGGCTGCACCAGGTGAAAATCCTCGGATATGGTCACCTCCGCATGGGCAAATGTGGCGCCAGTGATGCCGATAGCGAGCAACCCACGCTTGGCTTCTTCGGTCACGAGGAAACAGGGAAACGACGTCACAAGCGCGTCGCCATGCCAACCAACGAATTCTAAATGAAGTTCGCTGACTATAGGCGGATGGACACTGGTGTCCATGACAGTATCCTCGCCTATCTCTCCGCAGACTATAGGCTTAATTTCATAATAATTCATCAATCACCTATCGGTGGATCAAACAGATGCCCATATTTCTTGTCCAAATGACTCGCATAGTCAAGCACTTGCTGCCGGGTGGCGGTTACGTGCGTTTGATAGAATTCGTGCCATTCTGACTGAATGACTTTTTGGTGCAGATTTATATCGAATTCCTGTCGGATTCCGCGAAGATTATCTATCGAATGCAGCTCTTCTTCAGCAAAAAGACCGGGGTATTTCTTAGTTATCCGTTGCTCGACAGCATGATGAATCACGTATTTTCCGCTATTGAGGGTAGGATTGGCAGCAAAGAAGGTTTTTCGGTAGTTCTTTGATTTTGTCCATCCAACCTTTGCGCCAGCATATTTGATGGCAGAGGGATCCCTCGCAAGTAACCAAGCCAGTAATGCGGTATTAAAAGCATTTTCGGGGATTTCACCCGGTAGCTTCCTCCGCTTTGGAACCCGTGGGGAGACCGTGCGCGCAATCTCTTGTTGGGATCGAAGGGTTTCAGCGTCGACTCGTCGGATGAGAGCCTTGCTCCCTTCGACAAGTTCAGCTGGTCTCTTCGAAAATTTTGAGAGGCTCTCTACCCATGGCTTCGCAATTTTTCCGGCTTGTTCCAAGGCCTTTCCGGCCAGCCTTTCGGCAGGAATTGCTCCCACGACGTTGAACAATGCTTCACCGTAATTGCCGTCCAGCGCTGCGTTCGCGGCTTTCTCCAGTGCAAATGACGCTCCTAGTGGCGTGACATCAGCCACGGAAATGCCGTCTTCGCCGAGTCCGTCAGAGCCCACGAGCTTTTGCGCAAGAAGGCGCTGCAAGCTTCCGCGTTCGCTGTCGCCGGCGAGCAATTCCCCCAACCATTCCTGGTTGGTCTGGACATAACTGGTCAGCCATTCCGGTTTTGGCCCCTCTCCGGATACCGCGCGCCGGACAAACTCCTTTGTCTCAGCCAATTTCTCCGGACTCACCAACCATGCCAGGGAGCCGTCATTCAGCGTGCCTTTGTTCGATTTGGCGACGCTGGTGCGAAGCAAATGATCAAATATTGCTTGGCGAAACCCAGGCGGCGCCGCCTGGAGCACATTGCTTAGATCTGCTTCCTTGTTCCGCGGGGTCAGATTCTCGTCACCGGGCTTGTCGCTGTCTTCGGCAACGGAATTAGGCAAAGGCTGAACGGTTTTGAAACCTAACTGCTGCTGGGCGGCGATCGAGCCGATGACGGCATTCTGATAGTCTTCCGGCTTCGACAAATTGTTCCAAGCCGCGTCGAGGTTCGCGAATGTGTTGCGTACATAGCCACCCGGATCGCCCTGCCTCGCTTTGAACGTCAGGTCGGCGGCCGAAGCTATGGCGTCATGACGCGCCCTGTCCTCTTCCGGCGTCGCACTATCGGCCTTGGGTGCGGACTGGTTGACCATGGCCTGCACGGCGTCGTTAGACATCGTGCGCATGCCGTAAAACTGGCGACTGACATCAAGCGCTTGATTGAAAGCCAGAGAACGCTTGGCCCCTTCCGTCGAGCCATAGAGCGCCACGAACTGTTCAGGTGTGAAAGTCGGTCCTGAATAACTACCCGTCTCCCTGATCGCCATAGGCGCGTTCTGTTCTGCCAGGCCGATGCTGGTTCGTGTTTCGACCTGCCGTGCGATCTCAGCGGTCCGCGCTTGCTGGGCTAAGGCCGGCCGGTCTTCAGGCGGAATGTCGTCTCGGAAAGCCTGCGCCACTCGTTCGTCCGGCGCGGGCTTGCCAACACGATCGCCTTTCGCGGTCGCAACATCTGAACTGCCCGAAACATCGATCCAGATAATCGGCTGAACCGAGGCATCACCGGAAGGCTCTCCGAGCGTCCCCGCACCCAGCATCTCCGCAGCCCGCTTCGGGTCCTTGGCGATCATCGCCTGGACCAGCGCCTTGGCCGTGTTGCCGCGCCAAGTGGCCTCGGCTGTTTGCCGAAGGATCGGATTGCCGATCTTGGCGATCAGGTCGAACCCGCTCTTCCGGATCGCCTCGAAGGTCTCGGTGTCGTTCGGATCGCCCTGTGCAATGGAACCGGTGGAGATGTTGTCGACCTTGGTCCACTCGGCCACCTCATACTCGTCACGCCGCTGGAGTTGCCGCTGAGCCATGCGCCGTGCGCCAACCGCGCGCATCGCCTCCTTCTGCCCGACGAAACCAGCGCGCTGGCTTTCGGGCATACCAGGCAAGGCATCGTCGAACAGCCTGTCGAACAGACCAGTCTTCACCACCCGGCCGTTGTACGGATCGACCTGGCCGTACATCGCCTCATGCAGGCCGGCGCCATCGGGCGGCGCATTCGCTGTCACTTCGTCTTCCGCCTGCGCGATCCGGCCGTTGAACCGGCGGCGCGCCAGCTCGGCGTCGAACGCCTCCTGCTGGTCCTTCATCTGCTGGTAGCGCGCGGCGATAGCCGAAAACTGGTCGCCAAGCCCCTGCATGGCGCCGCCAATCGGCGATCCCTGCGGATATTGCGGCGCGTTGCCGGTATCGAGCCGGCGCTGGCCAATGGAAAGGGGGATGATGTGGACCATTTCAGTAGAGCCCCGAATAGCCGCCGGCTATGGCCGCGCTCGCCCGAGGCGAAAATGCAGAACCGCCGAGGCTCACGGCCTTCGTCGGGTCGTAGATTTTGGATAGGCCGCCAACGAGCGCGCTGCCGGCGTTGAAGATCGATGCCGTCGCCGCCTGCTTGCCGGAGAAGCGCGAGATGGCGGCTTGCGTGTTCAGGTTGTTCTGGCGCAGCCGCGAGCCGTACAGCATCCCGTCGAGATCAAGCTGACCCTGCCTGGCATTGGCCGCCAGCACCTCGGCCGGCGAGCCTGATAGGCCGACGCCCGAGGCGCCGGCCTGGGCGCGCGCCTGGCCCAGCAGGAGATCCTGCTTGTGCCGCTCCTGGCTCTGTTCGAAGGCGGAACTCTGCGCCTCGGCCTGCGCCTGCTGCCCGTAGGCCTTGGCCTGATAGTCGGCCATCTGCTTCGACTGCTGGCCTTCGACCAGCGCACCGCCAACAGAAAGGGCGGTGCCGATAAGGGCAAGTGTGCACATGGTTCAGCCTCGTTCGCCAAAGGAGGTGGTTGCGGGAATGAATTTGCTTTTGACGCCGTCCACCGGCGCGCCGAGCGCCGGGCGCGGGTCGAGCGCTCCGCCGGGGGTGAGGAACGACACAAGCAGCCTGTCGGCCTGCAGCGCCGGCCGGCTGAGACGGGCCGGGGCAGCGGCCCGCGGGCCGGCCATAGCGGCGCGGCGGGTGGTGGTCAGGTTGATCTTCAGTTCCGCGACGCCGGCGGCATCGAACAGGCCGTTGGCGGTGGCAATGGTGCGGGCGAGCGCATCGGCCTCGAACAATTCCTGGCGCAGCAACTCGACCAGCCGGCGGGCGCTGCGCCAGCGCTCGCCAAGCGTTGCAGCTTTGGCCTTGATCTCGTCGCCAAGCGCGGCGATGTCGGCCCGCGCTTCGCTCCGAGCAGCCTCCGCACGGCATTTGCCGGCAGCGACGATGATCTTTTCCAGCAGCCCGATCTGCTCGTTGCAATCGTCCAGCACGGCACGCGCGGCGGCCAGGTCGCCATCGCCGAAGACCGCGCGGTCCTCGGCTTGTGCCAGTTCGGCTCTGCAGTGAAGCGCGTCGTTGAGGTCGGTATCGAGCATGGCGATGACGGCGGCGAATTCGGCAGCCGTCCGCGCCCTGCCGAGGATTTCGGCATGGAGGGATGTCATGGGAGGAGTGTCCTTGTGGATGGAGTGCGGGCGGGCAGAGGGTTATCTCCCCCCTCGAGGGGGAGATGGCCGGCAGGCCAGAGGGGGTCGGTACGACCGGATGCGACCTTCTGCGGCAGATGAAGGTCGGCGTCCCGCGTGAGCGCCGGCATCCTCTTTTTCAACGTGGGAGGTCGCGTCACATAGTACCTACCCCCTCTGTCGCCTTCGGCGACATCTCCCCTCGAGGGGGGAGATTAGTTACGGCTCCGCGTCAAACACCGGCGTAAATGCCCTGATCGTACAGGGCGTCGGGTTGATGTGGCGGATCCTCACGCGGCCCTGCCCTTCCCAGCTGTCGTCGATCGGCACCTCGACATTGCCGGTGAACAGCGTTGCCCGCCCGTCCTGCGCAACGATCGAGGGCATGCGCACCGGCTCCCAGCGGCCGCGCATCAAGGACTGGACTTGAAGCCCCGTGGTGTCGGTCTCCAGCAGCGACAGGATCACTTTCGCCACCTTCTTGCGGCGGCCGATGACGGAGCCGTCGCGGCCGCCGACATCAAGCTCCAGCGTGTCGGCGCCCGCAGCATAGGGCAGGCCAAGCTGCCATTTGGCGGCGGTCGAACCGCCGGGCAGCGTCACGGTGCCGCCGCCGCTGACGGTCAGGCCGCGATAGACTTTTCCATCGGCGAGAACATCGACGGACTGGCCGGCGAGATGCATGGCGCCGCCCACCGTGGTGACAGCAAGGCCCGCGTAGCTCAGGCCGCAATCGATCTCGAAGGCGTCCGCGATGGCGCCGTATTCGAACGGCGCGGTTTTGATCTCGATGTAGCGCCTGGTCACGCCGCCAATGCTGCGCTTCACGATCAGCCAGAGGTCGTCATTGCCGTCCTGGCCGGGGGTGACCGCAGCGCTTTCGACATTAGCCCAATTTAAACCATCGGGGCCCGCCCCGCTGACGCTGCCGCCGAGGCGATGCCGGTGCATGCCGCGCACCTCCTGGCTCGGCTGGTGGGTGTAACCGCCAAGCTCGCCATTCTCGAGCGGGAACCACAGCAACGGATCGGGATCGGTCTGGAAGGCGAGCTCGACCACGCCCTTTTTGGGAATATGCTCGGAGACCTGGCCGACATCGTCCGAAGCAAAACGGCTCTGCGCCGTCTGCGTCAGCTCGGCGATCGATTTGCGCGAGCGTGTGACATAGAGGAACGACTGGCCGGCATCGACCGGGCGGATGCGGGCGCAGCCGAAGGTACGCGAGCGCCGGTTCTTGAACGAGGATGGCGTCAGCGCCTCGTCGATGCCCGAGCCCGACAGCGCGCGGATGCCGCCGCCGGTGCCGATTAGAAGCGCGCCGTCGCTGTCGGCGATCCAGACGATGTCGTTGGCCTGGCCGCCGCCCGCCTGGACGAACTCCAGCGCGTCGTCGTCCTTCTCGCCGAGAGCGAAATTGTCGAAGTCGCCGGTGGCCGAGGCATAGACCGAGAATTTGCGGCTGAAGGCCAGCCGCTCCTCATAGAGCGACCCGCTTTCGACGTACTTGCCGGGCACGAAGGTGCCGAGCCGCCAGCGCGTGATCGGGTTCGTGTTCGGCAGCGCATGGCCGTAGAGGATGATCTCGACGACCGTCGTGCCGGTGCGGCTGGTGATCCTGGCCCAGCGCCAGATGCCGTCAGCTCCCAGGAGGCGAATGGATCGACCGACATCAGAGACCTGGAATCCGGTGTCGTTGTTGATGCCGATGATTGAGGACGCCGTAAGATCGAACGGCGTCTGATCGAAAGCGGCGATATGCATCGCCAACTCGGCCGAGACGGTGACAACTGCATCGTCTCCACCGCCGCCGCTGAACACCAGTTGATGGTATTCGAACGCCGATTTGTTTGTGAAGTCGTAGAAGCGGGTCTCGCCATTGCCCCAGCCGAGTTCGCCCGTACGCGTGTCCAGGGTTACCCAGTTGGCGCCATCATTCGAACCCTGCAATTCCCAGGCAGTGAAGAAATCGTAATCGCCAGTTGCCAGCCGCGACGTGGTGATCCAGTAGGCATCGACCACGCGCTGAGCGCCGCCGGCATTGCGGAACCGGATGTAACCGTCGCCGCCGCTCGCAATTTCGATATCCTGCGTCTTGTCGCGGTCGAACATCTGCCAGGCAGAGGCGCTGCCGCTGCCGGTGGAAGCGGTGCCGGAAGGCGTCGTGTTGCTGGTCATCCGCGGCGTCAGATGCCCGGTATCGGACGGCGTCAGCGTTGTCGCCGTGTCATTGACCGGGTCGTAGGGACCGTCGAGGAATTCGAAATCCGTCAGAGCCCACGCTGTATGCGCGCTGCGGGTCAGCACCTTGGGCGGATGGTCCCGGTGAGTGATCCACATCTGGTCGGCCGATTGCACATAGGCGAGCTCGAACAGGTCCGCCTCGAGATAGGGCGAGGCGACCTCCACCGCGCCGACGCGCGCGCCATAGGCATGGACGCGGATGTACCGGTCGCCGAATTCGAGCGCATAGGCTTGATCGGCCGAGAAGATGAACGGGATCAGCCGCGTCGTCTTCGCGGAAATCTTCACCTCGCCGGCAAAATAGGTGCCGCCGCGCTTGCGGATGCCGCCATGCGGCAGGGTGATGAAGTTCTCGCATTTGGCCAGCGCCGCCCGATATAAGTCGAGCGAGGCGCGTGCATGCAGGCGCGGCGAGATTTCGCCGCGGGTGAAGATGTCCTGGATCGGGTACAGCGTCGTCATCAGCGCGCAATCCTGTTATTGCCGGGCCTGCTGTCGCCGCGCTGGCTGGACCAGGACGCGGTGTAGAGCCGGCCGCCGCGCTGGACGGCGTTGGCGCTCAGCGCCGCCTCCAGCGCCCGGTCATAGGCAGAGCGGGCAATGTCGATCATGCCCGATTTGTGGGTCAGCGGATGTGCGACCTTGATGGCAAGCGCCGCCACCAGAACCTCGGTGAACAGCGCATCCCAGTCGTTGGGGTCGGTGAGGTTGGCGACGTAGCAGATGGTCAGCGGGCCGGACTGGTCGGAATAGATCAGCCCCGCCTCCTGGCGCCACGAAATCGGCGCGCCGTCCGGCTCGCCATCACGGGTCAGCGGCAGCGGCCGCAGACAGTCGGCCGGCAGTTCATAGGCGAAGTTCAAGCCGCAATCGCTGCCGGTGTCCGCCCCGGCAACCGTGGCGCGCAGGATCGCGAACACCCAGGCGCATTTGGTGAGCTCTGCTTCCCGTGCGAGGTCGAAATGCAGGTTCAGCAAGCGCGCTGCCTTGACGTCCTGGTCGAGGCTGTCGATCGGTGCCTCGTCGAGCACGGCCAGCGCCATGTTGGCGATATCGAGCGGGGTGATGGCCATGGGTCAGCGCCTCGTCCATGTGGGTCGGGTCATGATTTTCTCCGGGCATGAAAAAAGCCGCTGCGAAGCGGCTGGGGTTTAGATGGCAATATTCAGAGATCGTGCTCTACGACCCCCTCCGATCTCCCTTCGTGGGGTTGAAGAGTGATCCGCGTAGCGGACGGAAAGCCAACTGCTTGGCTTTCCGAATGACGAAAGCCGGCAGGACGGAGGGGGCGCGAAGAAATATTGTCAGAACGAGGAATTACGGCGGCAGCGCACTATTTTCCAAGTCTCAGTCCGGACATGCTATCGACAAAACGCGCGAGATCTCCGGCATCTCACTGTCATTCGTGATTCCAACCCTTAAAATACCGGACGAAATCCACTAATCGAGCAATTCGAAAGATGGAAACTTACGTACCACCCAAGCCATGGAGATAGATATCCATCCCGGCTTGTAACTTTCCCATCTTTGCTGCAAGAAACGCTCGCGCTGGATTCCTCATTCACGAAAACGAGGTGGTACGTCGTTCCAGATCCTGCCGCTTCATCCAGTTTGGTGCCTGCAATTTCCAGCGTTCCGCCCACAAATCCGTCCGTCTCAAGCTTGACGAGAAGAGGGCTGCAATAAACAAAAGTTGCAGCAGCCACCAAGATAGTTGCGGTCGTCAGAACCATCACTTTCTTCATTTTCTTTTCTCGTGAAAGATCATTGCCGGAGGCAGTGAAGTCTGAAGTAGTCCGGCCTCCAGGGCAAGGCGCGCGATTTCGTCGGGCGCGACCCCGGAGCGATGCCGTTCCCATGAGGAATTGCGTGACAGTGCACTATTTCCAGTTCTCGGTCTGAAGATTCACTGCAGTCACATGGGTGCGGCCGACAAAAATGAGCCGTCATCGCAATTCAAAAGCGTAATCCCGTTACTGTTCGTAAGGCTCGACCACTGCAAACGGTATTCCCAATGATTCCAGCAAATCAAGAATGCGTTTCGAGATGACGAGGCGATAGTTCGCTGCGATCCCGAAGTCGTCGCGGCCAGCCTTCCCATTCACTTTCAACCAGACGAAAGGTGGAAGTTCCTGCCCAGGTTGATATTCATGAAACTCTTCGGATGTCGTCACTTCGGCTTCAGCGAACGTCGCACCCGAAAAACCTATGTTCTGCAGTGCACGCTGGGTTTCTTCGGTGACGAGGTAACACGGGAACGTCGTAACGAGCACATCACCGGTCCAGCCCTCTACCACGTAGTGGAGCTTGGTCACAATCGGAGGATGGACGCTGGGGTCCAAAACGGTGTTTCTGCCAAGCCCACCAGCCACATCAGGTCTGATATAGAAATACTGCATTATCCACCTATTGGAGGGTTGAACAGATGTCCGTATTTTTTGTCGATATAAGCCACGTAGTCCAGCACCTGCTGACGAGTGGCCTGAGGATGCGACGCATAAAATTCGTCCCATTCGTATCGGAAAATTTTGTTGTGCAAAAGGTTGTCCAAGCTTTTAGGAATCCCACGCAGATTCTGAAGCGAGTGCATCTCCTCTTTGGCCACGAGCCCGAGATATCTCTTCAAGATTTGCTGCTCAGCCGCGTGGTGGACCACAACTTCACCCTCCAGTTTCGGGTTCGCGTCGAGAAACGTTTTGCGGTAATTTTTTGAAAGAGCCTTGCCAAACGATGCCCCCGCGTACTTTATCTTTGAGGGGTCTCTCGCGATTGACTTTATTATTTCAAGAAGCTCGGCCTTGTCGGGCTTTGCACCTGTGCCCAAGCGGTAAGCGGCCTCATTTGCTGCATTTATTGCACGAGCCTCCGCACCGACGGCTTGGCGAGCCACCGCGCCCTCAGCGGCAAGCTCCGATGTGGCGCGCGAACCACTTGTTGCAAACTCCTCCAGCGGTTTGGCAAACTTGCCGGTCCCGCCGCGGATTATGGCCAAGCCTTTTGCAACAGCTTCGCCGACTGCCTCTAATGCTAAGCGCCCTTCACCAACCGCCCCCGAGCCAGGGGTGGCGGGCAGTTGCTCAAGGAAACCCAAAGGAGAATCGTGCAGATCCCGGAGGCCTAGCCCAATGTCATGGGGGATTCGGCCTAGGGCCTCGAAACCCTCGCTCAGATAATCGCCGAAGTCGTCCGCAGCTCGTTGGAGTGCAGACCGGGCTTCGCCAGGAGGCGCTGATGGAAGCCGTCCTTGCACTGTCGCAGTAGTGACGATCGGGTCGACTTGGGCCGACCGAGAAAGGCCAGCTTGATCCAACTGCTGAGATAAGGCCTGGCGGACACTCGGATCGGGCGCTGCTGCCAGAAGATCCCGCAGGATGATGTGCTTCTCAGCCTGCGGTATGTTTTTGTCGCCGAAGGTGTCGGCAAGGCTTTGGATAACGGCCCTCGGTAGAAGTTGAGGGGTCTCGATACCCAGTTGCTTCTGGGCTGCAACAGAGACGGCGATGGCCCATTTGTACGCCTCTGGAGTCGCCGCCTCCGGGCTCGTTGTCGCCTTCCACGCGGCGTCGACATTGGGGAAGACCTCGCGGACGTAGCCAGCAGGGTCCGCCCGCCTCATGTCCAGGGTCTTGAGCGCAGCGGCAGCCGTAACCCGATACCGTGTCTCCTCTTCGTTGGAGCCGACCGGCCCAGGCTCCGCATCGCGCAGCGCTGCGTGGATCGCTTGGTTGGGCATCGTCCGCATGCCAAAGGCTTGGCGGCCGACATCAATTTGTCGGCTGAAATCCTGGAAGCGCTTCCCGCCCTCCTCAGTGCCATAAACGGCGGTGAAGTCCGCAGGGCCAGGCACGCTGCCGGAATAGCTGCCCGTATTGGCAATTGCGTCCGGAGCGTTCTGCGAAGCGAGGGCGATGTTGGTGCGCGCCTCGATCAGTTGGCCCGTGGTCGCGGCATGTGCCTGGTTGATCAGCCGCTGAACATCATCTGGCGATAAGCCCGCGAGACGGTCGGTTGCGGGCTTGATCGCCATTGGATCAGGCGCCGGAGCAATGTCCCCGAACGCCTGCGCCACTCGCTCGTCTGGCGTGAGCGTGCCAACGTGATCGCCTTTCGCGGCAGCTGCATTCGAGCTGCCCGAAACGTGGATCCAGGTGACCGGCTGAACGCCGGAGGCTTCGC
>NZ_RZTC01000062.1:36381-39610 GCF_004023165.1 Mesorhizobium sp. M7A.F.Ca.MR.176.00.0.0
AGAAGACTCTCCCGACGTCCCGACGCCAAACATCTCCAGCGCGCGTTTCGGATCCTTGGCGATCAACGCCTCGAAGCGCGTCTTGGCCGCAGTGCCGAACCAATCCTTGACCTTCTGCTGTCTGATCCCGGGGTCGAGACCCATATTGTCGATCAGATCGAGCCCTTCCTGACGGGCTGCCTCGAAGGTGATGGTGTCGTCGGGGTTGGCCTTGCCAATGGCGATGGCACTGGTCTTCAGCGCCGTGTCGACCTCTGCCTGCTCGTAGTCCTTGCGCCGCTGAAGCTGCCGCTGCGCCATGCGCAGCGCGCCAACCGCACGCATCGCTTCCTTCTGCCTGGCGAAATTGATGCGCTGGCTCTCGGGCATGCCAGGCAAGGCATCATCGAACAGCGTGTCGAACAGGCCTGATTTGACCACCTGGCCGTTACGCGGGTCGACCTGGCCGTACATGGTCTCATGCAGGCCGCTGCCATCGGGCGGCGCATTCGCCGCCGCCTCGTCTTCCGCCTGCGCGATCCGTCCGTTGAACCGCCGCCGCGCAAGCTCGGCGTCGAACGCCTCCTGCTGATCCTTCATCTGCTGGTAGCGCTCGGCGACAGCGGAAAACTGGTCGCCAAGCCCCTGCATGGCGCCGCCGATCGGCGATCCCTGGGGATATTGCGCCGCATTGCCGGTATCGAGCCGGCGCTGGCCAATGGAAAGGGGGATGATGTGTACCATGGCTGTTTCCTGCTCACGAAGCACTGAGGGCTGAACCGCCGAAAATCACCCGGCCGCTGCGGCACGGCCGGCAATGGCGCTCGAGGCCGATGCCTTCGTCGGATCCGGATTTTGGAGAGGCCGCCAACGAGCGTGTTGCCCACGCATTGATTCTGCGGGCCAATCCTGTGCCGGCGACGGATTCCGGCTCTGTTTGTCACGCCAGGATCGGAACATGGCCGGCGCCAAGTTTAGAAAAGAAGCGGGAGCGCATCGCCCCCGCCCTCCACCTCGGTCCTATCAGGCCTCGGTCGTCTTCAGCGCGATGAACGTCATGTTCTTGACGCTCGACGCGGTGCGGTCCCAGTTCGCCGCCAGCGCCAGTTCCGCATCGGTGGCGAACTCGCCGGCCGAGGAGGCGTCGAGGAAGCGGGTGCCGGGCACATGCGGCACAAAATGCCGGCGGCCGACCATTTCGGTAACGCCGCCGCCATGGCCCTGGCGCGGCTTGCGGTCGAACTCCAGCGGGCCGCCCTCGGTGTTGACCGGCAGCTCGTTCCACAGGATCGCCTTGTCCTTGAACATGAAGGCGGTGTAGACGCCCGCCGTCACCGGGATGTCGTCGTCGACCACGGCGCGCAGACCCATGTAGTAGGGGATCAGCGGTCCGCCCTGCTCGGAAGACGGCACATAGTCGATGAGGTCGGCGAGCTTCAGCGCCTTCATCTGCTTGGAGTGCATCCAGATCGCCTTGAACTTGTCCGCGCGGTCGCCCATCAGATAGGCGGCCTCGATGATGTCGGTGTCGACGATGGAGGCGCCGGTGGTGCGCACAAGATCGCCGCCGTCATTGGCGATGTTGTCGGCGACCACGCCTTTCAGGATGCCGAGCAGGGTCAGCTTATTGGCGCGCTGCCAGTACTCGGTCTGCCGCTTGACGATCAGCTTCTGCGGATCGTCGCCCGCCAGGATCGAGGTCAGGTCCGGAACGCCCCACGCCTGGGCGCGGACATTGCGGGCGGCGACCTCGCGGCGCGAGCCGATCTTCTTCATCTCGATGGAATCGGCCGGATCGTCGTTGACCGGCTCGGACGGATCGTTGCCGAGATCCTTCCAGCCGGGCATGTCGACCGAGCGACCGCCCATCGACAGCTTTGACGAGATGGCCGGGTCGGAAAACAGGATTCCGGCCTGGTAGATCTCGAGCGACTGCACATGTTCCTCGAAAGCATATTGCGCATAGACGGACGGAACGATCGCGTCCGCGATACGGGTATAGGCATCTGCCATTTTTCTCTTCCTTCAGGTTTGGGTTGGCGGCGGGTGCCCCCCTACCCAGCCTCCGCTTCGCTCGGCTGACCTCTCCCCGGGGGGAGAGGAGACTTGCGACGTCGGCGCGCCTCTTCTCCCCGACGGGGAGAAGGTGGACGCGAAGCGGCCGGATGAGGGGCGTTTCAGTGCTGCTGATCGATCGTCAGCGCGGGTTGTTGGGCATCCAGCGGTCGGGATTTTCCCCCGCCTCGCGAGCCAGTCGCCGGGCGCGGGCGGGGTCGCTTTTGACGAGGGCTGAAATGTCAGTCAGGTTGCGTTCGCCGGCGGCGTTGCGCTTGAACGGATTGGCTCCGCCGAAAGAAGCACCGCCGTCGATCGTGTCTTCACGGAACATCGCCTCGCCGATCGCCTGGAACGCCTTGGCGATCTGCGGATCGGTCAGCGCCCCGTCAGGCAGAAGGATGCCCTTCGCCTTGTAGGCATCGACCAGGCCGAGCTTCTTCATCGCCCGGTTGGCGACCTCCAGTCTCTGGCGAAAGCCGTCGCTGTCGGTCGGTCCCCAGTCCCTGACAAGCTCGTCATGGGTGGCTTCCACCGAGCGGGCCAGCGCGATCTCCTGATGCTTGGCCTGCTCGGCCATATAGCCGACGAACATGTCGTGATAGGCCTGCGCGGTCTTCGGCGAGGCACCCGCCTCGACCGCCCAGGCCTTGGACGCCTGAGCGAGCTCGTCCGAATAGGCGAAGTTCTCCGGCAGCCCTTCCGGCCTGAGGTATTCGACCTTTTCGGACGAGGTGACCGGACGCATCGCCTCGGGCAGCCGGGCATGAAACCGCTCCCAGTCTTCCCGAGGCGCGTCCGCGGCGGGAACGCGCAGGCTCTCACCCTGCTGCCGCTCCAGCTCCGCATAGGATGTGAAAACCCGATCGAGGCTTTCAGGCTTGGTCCAGCCCTTGGTTTCAGCGAGCTTGCGGTTGCCTTCGGAAAGACCGTCAAACCAACTTTTGCCGCCAGGCGCGGCGGACCCGTTGTCCACGCCTGCCGGTGACTGTACCGGGTTGCCCGCCGGCAGCGCACGCGCCGCCACGGACCCGGCGTCTGCCAGATCTGTCATGTGATGTTCCTTTTGCTAGGGGTTAGAAAAGAGCCGGGGCGGCTTGGTAATCTCCCCCCTCGAGGGGGAGATGGCCGGCAGGCCAGAGGGGGTCGGTTCGACTGGACGCGACATTCATGCGCCGAAAGAAGAAGTTAGCGC
>NZ_RZTC01000063.1:0-38513 GCF_004023165.1 Mesorhizobium sp. M7A.F.Ca.MR.176.00.0.0
TGCCGCCGACCTTGGTGATGAATTCGTTGATCTGGCTCTCCGGGATGGCGCCCATGAAGCCATCGACCGGCTGGCCGTCCTTGAAGGCGATGACCGCCGGGATAGACTGGATGCCGAGCTGGCCGGCGATCGAGGGATGGTCGTCGATGTTCATCTTCACCAGCTTGACCCTGCCGCCGGCGGCCTTGACCGCCTTCTCCAACTGCGGCGTCAACTGCTTGCAAGGCCCGCACCAGGGCGCCCAGAAATCGACCAGCACCGGCTGGCGGCGCGATTCCTGGATGACATCGGCGGCAAAGGCAGCCGTCGTCGTGTCCTTGATCACGTCGGCGGGAGTGGCGGGCGCATCGCCAAGCCCTTTCGCCGGCGCCGGCGCGGCTCCACCATACTGTACCGAGGTGGTGTACTGGCCGCCATTGCCGCCAAAGGAGCCGCCGAACGGATTGTTGTCGCTCATCTCTCTACCCTTCCGTGGCGCCGCCGGCCGGCGGCCAGGCGCCCTATGCTTCAGACCATCTGACTCAAGCCATCCATGTGGCGATCACATGGAGACTTTCAAGATAGCAGCATCGTGCCCGGTTGCCTCGACGAATCTGATCAGGTCGCGCGCCGCGATCGATGTCGTCGCCTCATTGGTCAGCGGATGCCCATTGATCACCGCATGCTCCATCAAATCCTTGTCGAGCACGAGCTTGACCCTGTTTGCCGTGTCGTTGATGACGCCAAAGACCGTGACGGCGCCCGGTGCGACGCCGAGCAGCTCCATCAGCATCTCCGGCTTGCCGAAGGAAACCCGGCTGGCGGCGCCGATCACCTGGTGGATCTGCTTCAGGTCGACGACCGCGTCCTCGCCGACGGTGACCAGGAAGAAATTGTCCTTCTTGTCCTTCAGGAACAGGTTTTTCGTGTGCCCGCCGGCGATCTCGCCGCGCAGTGCCTGCGAATCGGCGACGGTATAGAGCGGCGGGTGGCGCTTCGTCGACGTGGCAATGCCGAGTTCGGCAAGAAAGGCCATCAAATCGGCTTCGGTCTTCGGCATCGGTTTCGTCCCGTTTCTCAAGCCAGCCGTTTACGGCCAATGGGGCAGCCGACACAAGACCGTCATGCGACATCATGGTGAGCTGCACCGCCCTTCGCGCTGGCGCCCCGCCGCCCGCCACTCACGCGCCCGCCGGCGGCTTGCCGGCCCCGCGCATCGTGTCGCAAAAAGCCTGCGATTTCCCTGTTGCAATCGCCGCGCTCTTCAGCCATATAGGCCCGGCTTGCGGCCAAGACGCCGCGCGAGCGGGTGTAGCTCAGGGGTAGAGCACAACCTTGCCAAGGTTGGGGTCGAGCGTTCGAATCGCTTCACCCGCTCCAGTTTCCTCCAGGGGACCAAGCATCGAAAAGCCGCGGAACTCCGCGGCTTTTTCGCTTTCAGGCCGGCCGAACCACCGCTGCCGAAAACAGCTCAGAAGGCCCAGGGTTACACACGGGTTACTACCAATTTCGGGGCTTCGACACAGCGCGAAATCGCAGCGTCGACGAATTCCGAGTCAATATTGAGAGGTAGACCCGTCGCGCATCGCCGGCCGAGATCTAAGCGCGATCCAATTGCTCCAATTGCATTGCTGGAAAATCCCCGGCATATGAAAAGAAAAGTCCCTGGGGGATATAATGGCCACGCTTGTCAAGCGACTCACCCTAATTGGTAATCCGTTCGAACACTACACTGCCGAAACTGAACCTAATATCGCTGATTACGCGGTTAGACCGCCCTATCTGCAATCGATATCCGACCGAGCTAGAAACCTAAGTTCCTTCATTCTGTTTGGAAACCGTGGCGCGGGGAAGAGTGCCACTCGCATAACTGTGTTCAACGAGCTTTGGAAGGAGAATGCAAAAAAACCGACGGATGACAGACCTTTTATTGTCAACTTAACAGATTTCTCATCGCTTCAAGTGGTCTTCAAAGCGAATAAGTTATTAGATCGTGACATAGTAGCATTGGCGGCGTTCTTCGTTGTGGAACAAGTACTTGTTTGGCTTTCCTCATTGGAGGAAGATGATCGGGAGATTTACATTGAAGGCCTAGACAAAAGCGAGCGAACATTGGCGCTCGCGCTACTCAAGGGCTTCTATTTGACCGTACCGGAAATGGATCGCGGGGTTTCCACCACAGATGCACTCAAACTGCTGAACAGCGCCTGGTACACCAAGAGCGCTGTCTGGGCAGGCAAGCGATGGGACGCCCTAAGCTCAATTATCGCTGCAGCTGTCAGCGCCTTTTCAAAGAAACAAATTGACGAGGGTATGGACATTTCGGCCCCGGCCGAAGCATTGCTAAAATCGCTCACAGGAGAGGCCGCAAACACGGCGCGGGCCATTTTAAGTAAACTGACAGAGTTCGTGACGGCTTTCGGTTTCTCAGGCGTTTGTGTTCTGATCGATAAAATAGATGAGACACCTAACACAGCAAACTCATCAGAGGCGACCGCCAGACTCATACACCCGCTCCTAAGTCATATTCAGTTGCTGGAAGTTGATCGTTTTGCTTGGATATTGTTTCTTTGGAACAACGTTCAGGATCATTTTGAATCCAGAATCCCTGTACGGCTCGACAAGATCGCGCACGCTAACATCACCTGGAATTCCACCAGCTTGAAAGAAATGGTTGAGGCCAGAATCCGCTTCTTTTCCCAAAGCCGCCTCGCCTTCGCCGATCTCTTTTCGGAGGAACTCGACAGCTCCAAGGTCTTTGAGGACTTGGTTTCGATGTCGGGTAGTTCTCCGCGCGAGCTGATTAAGCTGCTCGACGTTGTTATTCGTGAGCACGATTCGCGTGGAGAGAGTGCGCCCCACCTTATCGATCAAGTCTCGCTAGATGTCGGTCAGGACAAATATGCAAGGGAGACGATTGGCACTTGGTTTAAGGAAAAGCCTCTCCAGCAAGTGCTGCGTCTGGGTAAGGCATCTTTCGTGAACAGGGACGTGCAGACCATCTTTAGGATAACGGACCAGGGTGCGAGAGTACGCATTAACGTGTGGGAGGATGCAGGCTTGGTACGGCAAAGCGGCACTGCACCCAGCGAACTTGGGGGCAAACCTGTCAATCGCTATGTCGTTGCCGACGCTCGAGTAGAACGGATAATCACCCGAAAACTAGAATCAACTGTTGGTGCAGGTGCTGAAGACGGCGAAGATGAGGCGCAGCATGTCGAACAGATCCAGGATGCTGAGGAGGCATAGGCCTTTGTTTATGAAGTCCACTCCGCAAATGTTAGCGGTCTATTCCGGATTCTGCTTCTCTAATAATATCGTAGGGATCAGCGCCTATCGCCCTGCTGACTGCTATGAACTCCGCTACGTCTAGCCGACGTTCGCCAAGTTCGAATTTCGACACGAACGTCTGTCGCTGACCGAGGCGTTTGCCCAGTTCCACCTGCGTTACGCCCGTGTCCTTACGAGCTTGCACAAGCAGCTCGATCATTCTCCGGTAGAGGTCTGAACGAAGTGAGGACAATTGGGGCGCCAGTGCATAGACCAGCGCTTCAATAGAACCCTAATTTGGAGTACCCCAAATTGGGGTACTGTGACATGCTCGCCTGAGTGGGATTCGGGGGCGAGCTTGAAGCATCAGTACGTTGGAGACATCAGCGACTATCGGAAGTATGGATTGTTGAGGGCGCTATCTTGGGGTGGTGCTAACCGGGTCGGTGTGTGTTGGATGCTGACCCCCTCGGACGGCAGTTCAGACGGCGGCAAACTGGCCTATCTCCGAAAACCCGATAGGTACCGACAATTCGATCCTGAGCTGTTCGACATCCTGGCCCACGCTGCGGACGAGTCTGATCGACGTCGGCTGCAAACCATAGAAGACAGCGGCGCTATCCCCAGCGCAAGCTACTTCAACAAGGTGTTGCCAGATGACGCCGCCGGACGCGTCACCTTCATGCAGCGCTGCGCGTCGGACCTCAACGACGCCGATCTGGTGTTCTTCGATCCCGACAACGGCTTAGAAGTGTCGCTGCCGAAGGGCCGCAAGAACTCGTCCAAATACCTTTATCTCGATGAGGTGGCGTCGTTCTACGGCTCAGGCAGATCGCTGCTGATTTACCAGCATTTTCCGCGCGTCGAACGGACAGCGTTTATGGCGTCATGCGTGGACCGGTTCCGTGGCGCCGCTTCCGACTGTGCCATCTGGACGTTTACCACTGCCCATGTGGTGTTCTTCCTTCTGATCCACCCCGAAAGTCCCGCACGCCTCGCCATTGCGGCGATAGAGGCCTGCGCGCGTTGGGGCGAGGGTTTTGTCATTGGGAATTATGTGGCTCGGGAGCGCATTGGAGCTACGATAATTGACAGCCGGATTCCCGCATGATTTTTCGAAAAGTTTGGCTTTTTCAAGGGGATAAACAATATGAACTTTCCGATCCGCCTCGCGCTGCTTGCCTCGACGGCCGCGCTTTCCGCCTGCGCCGGCACCAACACAATCCGCACTTCGCAGAACACCGCTATCGTTCAGGCGAGTGCGGCTCCGGTCTGCGGCGGCATCGGTGCGGCCAGGGTGGCGCAAAAACAGGCGGCGATTGAGACGATCAAGGCGGGCTATGATCGCTATGTGATCGTCGGCGCTGCGGCGGCTGACAACGTACGTGTCACCCAGACGCCGGGTAGCTACCAGACGACGGGCATGGTCAGCGGTGGGTATCTTAATGCAACGACCACCTACCAGCCCGGTCCGACCATGGTCTATGGCAGTCATGACCAGAATTTTGGTATCCGCATGTTCCATGATGGTGAGCCCGGTGCCTCCGGGGCCATCTCCGCACGTCAGACGCTTGGCGACAAGTGGCAGGAGATGGTAAAGGCCGGCTCTGTCAGGACATGCGCATCCTGAACGAGAGCGTGCTTCCCTACCAGGGTATGAAAATGCGAGCCGGGCGCACAGCCGCACGGGTCCCGTTCGCCTAGTATACGTATTTTGCTCTCAAGGGGGGGAGGGTCGACGCGTGCGCCCGGAGAGCGGCACACAATGCGGCGATCGAGAGACGACCGCCGCATCGGGGAGGCGCAGCTGGGTGTGGCGGCTTATTCCGGCTCGATGGCGATGTGATCGACCGACTGGCACTCCCCAAACTCTTCCAGCGCCCATTCGATCTCGGTTGCGTCCAGTTCCATGACTTCCGCAGCGGCTTCGAGCGGCATCCATTCCTCATTGCCGGTTCGCTTGTCCCTGATCAAGATGTGCATCGATCTCTCCTACTGTCCAACAGGACAGTAAAACACAGCGAGAGCCAAGGCACAATTATATGAGCGATATCAGAAGGTTAGCGATTGTCGCCATGTTGCGGGCCTGCACCCACCGCCGCCTGCGCCACCACCAGCCGTGCCGGCCGGACAGCCGGCGCTGCCCGCCACGGCCGTAGGCGTATAGCCGGTGGCGCGAGGCGTAGCTATGCGTACGGGCTTACCCGCTGTAGGCCCGGTCCAGCGCAGCGATGGCGGCACTACCGTCACGAACGGCCTGCGTATAATGGCCGAGCGTGACTGTCGGGTTCGCATGGCCGGCGATCTGCGCGACAAGGCCAATCTCGATGCCTTGGGCCTGGAGCATCGAAATGAACGAATGGCGAGCAGAGTGCGGCGTGACATAGGGCAGGCCAAGCGCGGTGAACACTGGTGCCCAATATCGCTTCCGAAAATTCTGGTAGAGCAGCGGACCGCCGCCGCCAATGCGGGGCTTCGGCCATTCCTGAAGCCGGCCGGGGCCGGGAAACACGCGGTGCAGTTCCTTACCCAACCTGGGGCAACGAACCCGCCATGCCAGGAGCATCTCGCGGAGCGTAGCGCTCATAGGGATCTCGCGAGTGCCGGCCTCCGTCTTGGTCATCTCGGTCAGCGAGCCATCGCGCTCCTGGATGCGCCGGATGCGGACCACGTTCTTGTCGAAATCGACTTCAGACCATAGCAGGCCTAACTGCTCGGAGGGCCGAGTGCCGGCGAGGAAAGCGAAGGCGTAGTAGATGCCTTGCTCCAGATCGTTCTTGGCCGCCGCGATGAGTTTGGCGATGTGCTCGGTGGACAGGATCGACTTCTTGACCTTATGCCGCGCCCGCGCCAGTCCGGTCGGCATCGACGCCGCGCGGATGGAAAAGTCTTCCTCGGCCAGTGCCAGGATCGACTTGAGGTGAGACTTCGCACGGTTGGCGGTATAGCTGCCGCACTGCTCCGTGACCGTCTTGTGCCAGACGCGGATCATGGCGGTTGTCAGATCCGATAGCTTGATATGTCCGAGCAATTTGATGAAGCGGGCGTTCTTGGGGGGAGTGCCGGTCGCGGTGAAGTCGGCACGTTCCTGGCTGGTGCCGATCAGCAACGGCCCCCGGATTGCGCCGTACACCACTACCTTGTAACCCATCAGCGTCGATGGCTTGACGTTGCCCTCCTTGGTCTGAAGCCAATGGTCGATGGCCTGCGCGACGGTTGGAGTCTTGCGCTCATCCATGTAGCTGCCCTCCGCGACCTTCAGCAGCAGCGAGTTCCGGAACGCCTCGGCGTCTTTCTTGCGGTTAAAGGCGCGGCGGCGGCGCTTCTGGGTCAGAGGCTCACGATACTCACAGTAATATTGCGGATAGAGAGCGACCTTGCCGTCACGCAGCTTGCGGCGACGGGTTGCGGTCGTGATTGAGACGTTAAAGTCATTCATGGCGTTGCTCGTCCAAAGGAAAAAAGCGGAACGAAAACACGCGTCGGTAACCGGCACAAGTAATCGCCGGAGCGGCCAACGAACCCGTGAAACGGCCCAACCTGTAACCAGGCGCGTAACCTCGGCCTGTTGGAAAGGTCGGAGCCGCGAGACGACGCGGCCCCGGAAATCTCGGATTCATCGGCCACCGAGGTTGAAATCGCAGTCTCGAAAGCATGGACAGGTGAATGCCGAAGCGGCGACACCAACCGACCAGACGGTGTTCCGGCCGCCCGCACAGCACGGCACAGCGGTACCGCGCAGCCTGCGCTCCGTAGCAGGGAGCAATTCAGCGTGTGCGGCCGCAGGTGGCGGTGGCGGCGGTGGCACCCACGGGCGGCCTGTGCGGGCGCTGTGTGCCGGCCCAGCACACCCACATGGACACACTGCTGCACACCGGGAGTTCCCACAGCACATGCCACCGCCGCCACCGCCACCACCCTAAAAGTTTTGGACAGCGCCAATCGGGGAGTTATCGTCCACGTGGCCATCAGGCTTGGGACGGTGGAACCCTCGTAGAGTTTTGCCGGCTACCTTGAACTTGCCGTCCTCCCAACCAAGCGATCGCATCAGCGCGGCGAGCCGTTTAGCGTGACCGTTATGCTGGCGCTCGACGTCAATCTTCAGAACCTCGCCCAGCAAGTCGCCGGTGTGCACGCGAACCTCCTCCCCCACTGCTCGGCCTCGCACTGTGGCGAGCCTTTCTAGCCATGGGTCGTCTTCAAGTCGTTCCTCTTGTTCGGCGGCTGCGACCGCCCAAAGCTCCTTCGGCAAGACGATGCTCTCATCTTGCGCCTCAAGCCGCGCGGCCTCGGCCCAGAGCTGATCTCGGTCGCGCCGAAGCGCCTCTAGATCGATTACGCCGGTCCTGACAGGGAGGAAGCGGCGATTGCCAGTACGGTCCTTCAGGTATTTGTGTTCGTTGGTGGTGCCGACAAAGATGGTCTGCCTGCCTCGTGCCTCCGAGAAGCGGCCATAGGACATGCGGGCACGATCAACGTCGCGAGACGCGAACGCCTTCATCCGTTCTACCTCTCCCTTGTTGAGCCCGGACATCTCACTTAACTCGTAAATCCAAACGCCCTCCATCGCCTCCATCTGTGCTTTTGTGTCGAGCGCCAACAGTTCGTTGTCAGAATGGTTGCCAGGGCCGGCAAGGATCCGCAGCGCAGTTGACTTGCCTGTTCCCTGCTTGCCTTCGAGGATCACGATGGTGTCGAATTTAACGCCCGGCTCCCGCACGCGCCTCACCGCCGCGATGAGCATGATCCGACCAATCGCACGATTGAGCGGTGTGTCATCAGCCCTCATGTAGGTGCTCAGCCATCCGTCGATACGGGGAACGCCATCCCAAGTGAGCGCATCAAGCATTTGTCGGATCGGGTGGAAGGTGTGTTCCAGACAAAGTTGCGTCACCGCATCGCGGACGTTCTCGGCTTTGGGATCGAACCCGAACGACTCGATGATCGCGGCGCGCAACATTGCACAGGCATCATCGCTGATCTCCCCCTGCTGCTCTTCAAGTAGGGTGCCGTTGACGACCTTTCGATGCCGGAACAAATCGTGGGAGAAGCTGAGCTCAAGCTTCTGGAGTGCGACAGCAGTATTCCGCATCGTTATCCTCAGGCCGCCGTTCTTATCGCAGTCGGGCCAACCATCCGACACTGCGGCCAAAGCGGACCGCGCCTGTCGTTGTGCGTAGTGAACAGGCCTCTTCTTCTCCATTACCGAGCGCGAGATGCCAAAGGCCTGATTGATGAGCACGCCCGCAATGATTCCTACCGGACAGCCTGCGCGAGCTAGATCGCAGGCGACGCGGTACACAGCCTCGCTGCGGGAGCGAAAGCGCGGAGCAGCACCGTCGCGCGGACGCTCGGGATCGTCGCCCAATTCGATGAGTGTCCGCGTAACTGGCAGCACCGACAATGGAAGCTCGTCCAAGCCCACCAGCACCACGGGCGGGTCTTGAACAACCGCACCGTTCGGCCCTGTTGGCGTCGGCTCGTCGCTCTGCGCGAATTCGTCTAGTGAATAGCGCAGTGACCAGTCTGCTTTCACGACGCGAGCAAGTGTCGGCTTGCGCCCCGCCCGCTTCTTCTTCGCGTTAGGGATGTTCACCGTCCCGGGCAGGCGCAGGATGCGGTCGATGTTGTGGCAGTTATCACCGCCGAGAGCTTTTGCGATTGCCATATTGCTGGCTTCGACGCGCAACAGATCGCCGGTCGGCTGCGCGAGATTCCAGTAAGGGTGGTACCCTCCACCGGAGAACACGACGATGCTCGGGGGCGGTATGAACTTGAGAACACGCTCCTCCGCGTTCGTATCATCTATGTCGGAATGCAAACGCAGCGCGGTCGCCACATCGTCCTTAGTGGCTTTCTTGTTCGTAGTTCCGGGTCGTAAAGCATTGACGTGGAAATAGAGATTGCTCAGGCCTTGCCGTGCGTCGATCCACGCGCGCATCCTGTCGATTTCGTCCGGAGAAAAGGTACGAGCCGTGACACGTCCCTTCTGATCGATGGCGACGAGGTGGCGAGGCAAGCCGGGGAACATATGCTCGAGGAATTCAACAGCTTCATCGGTGTTGCCTTTGGGAATAGGGTGATCTTTGGACATCGTGTGCCTTTGATTTTTGGGCAAGCCGATCCCGTTCCGTGCCCAGGCCCGGCGGGACGTCTCAGGTTGTCAGGAGAAGGCGCGCGGCTCGGTTTCGAGCCGCGTAAGGCTCTGTCAGGTCCTTTGTAGAACGGCCATTAGGCACCCTCCGACTGGACGATGATCGCGAGAGAGTGGCCGTTCGGGCGAACTTCCAAAGTAAACGTCAATTTCGACGCGCTCCCAGCAATCGGAACGAAATGTTGCCCAGTCTGCAAAGGAGCGTGATAATAAGTCGGCGGGCTCAGATGCTCGACCGGATCGTCGTAATTCGGGGCGGAATAGGGCGCGCGCATCATTCGGCCCCTCCCTGACGGGAGGCGTCGATAAAGGCGACAACCTCGGATAGTTTCAGCAAAGGACGCGAATTAAACGGCCGATACGAGGGAATCTCGCGGCGCTTCACTGCGCGTTGAATTTGCCAATAGGGCAGGCCGAGCTCCTCGGCCACCTGATGAAGGGTAAGGAGATGTTCTGAAGAAGTGCCTGGCGCGTGGTACGGCCCGGGCTTTTGGAAAAGCGCATCCATCGATTCTCTCACATCTAAGGAAGCGAGGTGAACCGATGGGAAACCGGCATCGATCCACGCTCTCGCTCCCGATTTCATTCGGGTTTGAAAGCGTGATCAGCCGTAAAGAGTAGCTTTAGGGTCTTGATCGCAGTTCTAGGAAACTGCTCGGTTTGCTGAGCTAAACATCTCAGGCATCGGAGCCCTGATGCAGTGCGTCATTGAAACTACCTAGAATGTTTCGACGCAACGTCTCCCCGTATCACGCACTTTAGGATCGCCGATTTTTGTGGGAAACGCAAGGCATAGTGTTATGGGGATCTTCAGGCACACAATGCAGTCACCGCTCCCGAGCGGCGGCGGCGACGCTATGACTGGTCCTGGCTACTGGGGGGTCGCGCGCCCGTGTAGCTGCGCCGCCGCTGAAAGTCGCGACATGTGCGCAGCGTGGGCAACGGGAGGACTAGGATATCGGCGTACGCGCCAAGGTACACAGCTCTTGAACTACGAATTGCAGTGATTGTGTTTTCCGATTGTCATATGAGGTTTCGCGCCCCCTAGATGCCAACCGAATATCGGTCGCGGGATATCCCTTTGATCGATAGGGGGATTAAGCCTTCCGTGGAACCTAACCGACGGGATCGACCGCACTACCATCGCAATAGTATGGTCAGTCCAAGAAATCCGATAGCATAGCCTCTGGGATAACCCCAAATTCCCCGCCTCGCCAATAATGATCCAGCCTTAGCCTCTCCAACTTCTCGCCCTCAAATCGCCAGGCTTGGCTTCCGTCCGCAAAATGCCGAACAGACACTCGACTCCATTTGACCCGCGAGTCTGGAGGAAAGCCGGCGTTTAGCTCTGCCAGTCTTCTCTCGGGACTATTAGACATACCGACCTTTATGAGCACGTGGCCCGACGGCAAGTCGAGCAGAGCATCCACTCTGCCGGTCAGACGAAAAAGATAGACATCAGTAGGTCCATCGACTCTTTCAATCCAAATGCCTCCACTCGTTGGTGGTGGCCCTCGGCGCCACTTCGGCCCATTTTGCGCTGCAATGTCGACCCGCAACCCAGGCCTGAAGCCGTCGAAGGACCAGACTATCTGGATAGGCGTTTCGGCGTTTGCCTCAATCGCCGTTGCGTCGCCGGCATACGTGAAAGGTGAACGATCTTGCGCTCGCCAGAAAAGATGGACAGGTCTCGTGTTGGATATCATCCGGTCGATTTGAGGCTGGCCGCGATGTGAATTTGTCTTGCCAAACCAGATCAGGTCCTTGCCGACCCATCGGTTCGCATAATCATGCCCGGTCCGGCCCGGCACTCCAACGTTCGTAAAAATGTAGGTCGCTCCGTTCCAATCTGTGTAGCCGGTCATCCAAGAACCACCGCCACGATCACGTTCGGACAGCCCTGCAATTTGGCCAACTTGCTCTCGGGTATAATGCTCACCAACGATGAAATCGGGCACGTTCAATCCCCAATGAGTTGCATCGGATCCAACCAAAGCGCGTCAAATCCAGCCGGATTATTGCCTTCTGGTGTATGCCGGGGCGGCTTTAGGCTCATGCATGCGTATAGCCTACCACTGCGACACGGCCGAAGGCAGGCAGGTGCGAATTGTAACGACAGCAAGTCCTGGCATTACGGGGAGTTTTGCGTGCGATCAGAGCCCTTGCAGCCATAGGTGCTACGGGGGAGCGTGATAGATCGGTCGGACCAATGTAACCTGGATAGGCCGCATGGCTTTCTCGACCAGATTACTACGGTGATTCATGCGGCTTCTTTCAGTCTTGGTTTCCGGTTGCCTTTGGCCCTCCAGCGGCGGACATGTTCCAGCACGGCTTCGGCGATCGCTTGGGCCACCTGTAAAGGCACGGCATTTCCCACTTGGGCGTATTGCTTGCTGAGTCCGCCCGCGAACCTAAACGAATCCGGGAAGCCTTGGAGCCTGGCGGCCTCCCTTACGGAAATGGTTCGATCTTGCGTCGGATGAATGTAAGCACCCCAATGAGGGTCACATTTCGTGAGGATCGTGGAGGCAAACCCACCCCGCGCCAGCCGCCCGTAGCGCTTAGTATGGTCTTGAAGTCTGGCCCGCTGCATGCCCGCAGGCAGCAGCTCCCGAGGCACGTCGCGCCAATTGCCGCCCTCCGGCACGTGAGCAATCCGACTTAAATTGACCTCGGTGAGTTTGTGGCAGATGTGATTGTAGAGCTCGGACGACCAGCGGCGCGCGGCGCGCTGATACTTCGTTTTCGCTTGGGGGATGCCGGAGCGAGAAGCGACAAAATCGCCACCGCCGTTCTCAATTTCTGGGAGGTCGCCGATCGCCTGCCAGACCGTAATTGGCGACCTTGTTGCACCAGCCGGTCTTTCTTTCGGTCCACCCCACTGCACCAATATTGGCGACCAATGAGTGGGACTGGGAATCAGCTCGGATGCGGGTCCTAGTCGGCTAGCGACTATAAAGACCCTTCTGCGGAGCTGCGGTGTCCCAAATTCCTCGGCGGAAAGACGTGCCACCACAGCATCGTATCCCAATTTGCCAAGCCGTCCGAGTATCTCCTCGACTACCCTCCCGTTATCGATGGAAAGTATGCCGGGCACATTCTCCATCACGAGCGTTCTGGGGTTCAAATGCCCCACCAGCTGCAAGTAATATTCGAACAATCGAGCCCGTTCGTCGGCCGCCGACCGATGGTGGTTGTTGTGACTGAATGATTGGCATGGTGGCCCTCCCACTAGACAATCCAGTTGGCCGGGGATCAGCCCGCCGTCGTCGAGGAAATCGCAGGCAGACAGATTGGATACAGGTCCCTCGAAAAACGAAGCCTCAGGAAAATTGAGGCGGAACGTTTGGGCGGCGTCTGGGTCGATGTCATTACCCGCTAGCACACCCCATCCGGCCGACTTAAAACCTATCGCCAGGCCACCAGCTCCCGCGAACAGATCAATGCAATAGGCCTCTGATTCGGCTCGCTGCTGTCGCCGCGTGTAGTTGATTTTACTCAAGCTTTTTGGCTTTCGATTAGCGGCAGCGACCGGAGAATCCTTGCTCTTACACTATACACTATACGTGACAAAAGGTGAACATATGGTTTTTCGGCCGCAATCCACGACGCTCGTATTGACATCTTGCCTGACTTGATCGATGTTGATCGAACTTGCCTGAGCAAGATAGGAAACGACGCCAATGACCGAGAATATCGCCAAGCTCGAGATCCCGCCGCACCAAGTCGAGCGGGTTTTGTATGAGAAAATCGGGAACACTGAGTGGGAACTAAGGGAGGTCCGGCTCAACGTTCACGACGACGTAGCCCTTTGGGCGGACAACCCGCGACTGCAGACATCCATGATGGAGGGTTTTTCGTCTGAGGCGGACCTCGAGGAGGCGCTTCGGCTTTCCCCTGGCTACGATGGCCTGCGTCGTTCGCTCCAGGAGATCGGTCAGATGCAGTCGATCTATGTTCAACGCACCACCACAGGAAAGTATCTGGTGTTGGAGGGAGCCACTCGGGTCACCATCCTCCGGGAGTTGGACCGCAAATTTATCATCGGGAAGAACCAAGGAGTTTTCCGTTTTGTGCAGGCGAAGGTTCTCCCGCAGAACTTCGGCGAACGTGACGTTGCAATCCTTCTCGCCGGCATTCACGTTCGCGGCTCTGGCGTACGGGACTGGGGTCGCTACATCGAGGCGAAGTTCATCTATGAAACCGTCGTGGGGCGCCCGGGGCACCCACCGCTAATGAATCAGACCACCCTCGCCGAGAACATGGGCAAGTCTGAGTCTTGGGTCGCGCGGTTGAAAAGCGCATACGAGTTCGCGCTCAAGTTCGTGGAGCACGTGGACGACGACCCAAACCCGAAGAAGCTCGCTGCACAGAAGTTCAGCGTCCTCGAAGAGATCAGCAAGGCGCGCGTGATCGGGTCGCAGCTCCGGGACTTCGATAACAAGGCGTACGACGAACTCCGCGAGGATGTCTTCGATATGGTCCGGAACGACGTGTTCAAGGAATACCGCGACGCGCGATTCCTGAAGGAGTTCTACGACGACGCAGACGCCTGGGCTCAGCTGAAGTCGGGAGAGAAGCATGTCGCCAACAAGCTTGCCCAGCAAACCCAGGATAAGAGCAGTAGCCCCAAGGCGAAGATCGCCGCCATGCCGCAGCTTGTCCGCCGGGCCATTGACCGGGGCGAAGACGGCTTCGACGACGACGACATCGCAACCCTCCAGCAGACCATCGACGCAATCGAGGACAAGGTCCACGACGGCGTTCACCCTTATCGGCTCGCGCTCAAGAAGGCGACTAGGACGCTCAACAAGGCCAGCCGGGCCGACGTGGTGGACCTCCAGCCGTCCGATATCGCCGAGTTCCGCGACGCCTACCAGTACTTCGACGGGCTAGTCGGCCAGCACCACCAGACCAGGGGGGAATAGAGTGACGTTCGAACTGCTCCAGCATCAGCACGAAGGCGTCGACTTCCTGATGGGACGAGGCGCTGGACTGCTCGCATTCGAGCAGGGGCTCGGCAAGACCTTTGTCGCGATCGAGTCTTTCCGGCGTCTCCTGGACGGCGGCCGCGCCGACAGGATGCTCGTGATTTGCCCGAACTCACTCAAGCGGAACTGGGTCGCCGAGTATGCAAAATTCGCGCCGACTGTGTCCGTCGAAGTCGCGGAAGGCACTCCGAAGAAGCGGCGTACCGCATTCCGCGAGTCTCGTGCCCGAGTCCTTATTACCAGCTATGAGACGGCGCGCGCAGAGACCACGGCACTCCTCGCCTTCGTGCAGCGCCAGCGGACCGTGCTGACGTTGGACGAGTCCCATGCCGCCAAAAACTGGCGCTCTCTAATATCAACCGCCGCCAGGACCGTCGCGCCGCATTGCGCGTTCAGATGGCTGCTTTCGGGCACCCCCGTTACGAACACGGCGACCGATCTCTTCACCCAGGTTGAGATCATTGAACCAGGGCGCGGCTCGCTCGGCTCACTGGAGTCCTTCACAGCACGACTGGAGGAAGACCCCCAGGCCTCCTTCGCCAAGGGCGTGATCGACAGGTTGGTCCTGCGCCGCACCAAAGACCAGTGCCTCGATCTTCCGGACAAGTCGTTTGCCGACATTCGCGTCGAGCTGCAGCCGTGGCAAAGACGGCTGTACGATGAGATGCGCGACAAAATGGTCTGCGAAATAGAAGCGATGAGCGGCGATCAGTACCGGGCGTCTGCTCCGAGTGCGCTTGCGAAGCTCACCAGACTCGTTCAATTGGCGTGCAATCCCTCCCTGATCTTCCCTGAGCTGGGACAGGTGCCCGCGAAGTTTGAGGTGCTTGACGGCATCATCAATGACATCCTCTCGGTGCCAGGCAGGAAGGTGATCCTGTGGTCGAACTACGTCCGTTCGATAGAGACACTCCTCCGGCGGATCGAGGGGTCGGTCGCGATCTATGGCGGAACACCTACATCAGAGCGCCACGGTATCGCAGCGAGTTTCCAGAACGACCCGAACGTACGCGTGCTCATCGCGAATCCCGCAGCCGCAGGTACGGGCTTTACGCTCACCGCTGCGAGCTACACGATCTACGAGTCCCTCTCTTGGCGGTATGACCATTATGCCCAGAGCCAGGACCGGAATCATCGAATCGGGCAAACGGAGCCGGTCACTTATATGCGGCTGCTGGCGGTCGATACAATCGAGGAAGCTATAGTCTCGGCACTTGAGAGGAAGTCGGCATTGGCACGCAGTCTCCTGGGCGACGGGGGGTCGGGTGACATCGTTTCGCAACTCAGCAAGGAGGAGATGTGCGAGCTGTTGAAGACGAACCGTCTCCCTCCCGAATAGCGCAGGGCGCGAAATATGGCTGACAGGATCACGACTGAGCAGAGGTCGCGGAACATGTCCCGGATCAAGGGCCGCGACACGGAACCCGAGATCCGCCTGCGCTCAGCGCTGCACCGAGCTGGCCTCCGGTTCCGCGTCTGCCGCACCGACCTGCCCGGGCGTCCGGACGTAGTGTTTGTGCGCCAGAGGCTCGCGGTACAGGTCCGCGGATGCTTCTGGCACCAACATCCGAACTGCAAGGGAGGGCGGATTCCACGGTCCAATGTGGGCTACTGGAAGCCTAAACTGGAACGAAACGTGAAGCGTGATGCCGAAAAGGACGCCGCACTGTGCAATCTCGGCTGGCGCGTGCTGATTGTCTGGGAATGCGAAATCGACACATTCGCTGGCGTCGCGTGCACTGTCGGGAAAGTGGTTGGCGAGCTCGCCAGCGAGCTATAAATTATTGAAGTTGCTGAACTTTTAACAGCTCATAGCTCGCTGCAGAGTTCTGTGTCAATTGCGATGGATCTAATGGCTGATTTGAACGCGCTAGATTTGAGGGCACGAATCCGCCGGGCTTCAAGCTGGCCAACGTATGTACGGATTCACCATGTCCTTTCGCTCGCTAGAAGGCCACGATTTACCAACCTGATGAAAGCCGTGCCGCTCATGGAGAAGGCGGGCACCGATGTTCTCGGATTGAATGGTCGCGAAAAGGCCTTGACTGCCAGTCGAAGCCAAAATGCCCGACATGACCAGGTCACCAAGGCGAACCCCACGGTGAACTTCAACAATATATAGCCAACCAACTTCACCGTTGGTGGGTTCGATTGTTCTTCACCGCGTTCGTTCCCACCAATTCCCCGACGATAGTGAGGAATGTGAGATGGTGCGCACTGGCGATGCGTTTCGCGAGGCCTATGGCCGTTACTTGCCCGCCGCTCACCACAAGTTTTGCGAATTCACGTACATGACCCATATCGAAGGATTTTGCTAGCTTTACGACCAATTCTAAAGACAAATTTGCCTCCGCTAGCGCAAAAAATAGTGTCAAAGACGATGCGAGCTCAAGCGGTCGGAAGCCATTTCTTGTACAGGCTCTTTGCAGCTGTTGGCACCGACTTCGCATCGACAAGCGCGACCAGTGCACGAAAGCGGCTATCGCATCCTTTGCTCGACTTGATACGGTTTGCCACGAGCGACGATCCCCCCGGTATTTCGAGCATCAGCCTAACTTCGTTCGGTGAAAATGATGTCACCATTTCCCGATAGTGAGGCATCGCGGCGTGGGAGGTCCCGTAGACACTCCCTGTGCCGGCTGTGACGACCGCGTTTACGAATATGGTCTGGGCACTTTCGGGGACACGATTGTTTCGCGACAGACGGGCAAGTCTCTCGGCGAATGGCGGCTCATTGTGAAAGTTGTCCCAACCGTTGTGGACCGCAAGGAGTTTGCGGCTTGCATCGGTAAAAATGCTGTGCACCTCAGCGTCGGTCAGGAGCGAAAGCTGCCCCAGTTTCTCGAAAAATTGGAGCGATGCCTTTTTCCGTGTCTCATCACCTTTGGCTTTGTATTCCTGATGCCTGTCGACCAACGCCGATCTGGTTCTTGGGCTAAATTCGTCGCTCAATGCCTCGCAGATCGCTAAAGCGTTTAGCCGGGCTTCCTCCACTGAATCCGGGTCGCAATAGATGCCATGCAGCATCACGAATATCAGTTCCCGCTGGGCGTCGTATGTTTCGCGTACCCTACGCTCCCATTCCTCTCGCTGGTCTCTCTTGAAACGGGCCGTCTTGAGCGCCGCCAACATGGCCCTCGTGTCTACACCCTTGGGGTTGCGGACACTTGAAAGCGCGTGCTTCTGGCATCGGCTCAGGAATGCGAGAAACTCGTCCTCATCAACGACACCTTCAGCAGGGTGGGCAGCGGAGAAACTGTTTCGTGTCGCCCGGCATTGATCGAGAAAAAAGTAGTCGTCATCACCAATGAGGTTGAGCTTTAGGCACAAATCCAGAAGTTCTGCGTCTTTGAGATCGAGGAGGGCGTCCTGATCGAAAGATTTGTCATCCAGCACCTGCGGGACGACCGCAATGCCAAATCGCCGGACCTTTTCACGTAGCTCTAAGATTGCGGCATTCCAGACATAGTTGATCGCGGCGTCGAAGAGCCCGCTGGCGACGGCGACGCACATCTTTACGATGCGTTCATCACGCAATTCCGGGGGAATCCTCTTGATGAGCCGTGGCAACTGCGACCAAGCATGTTCTATCTGTTCGTCATCCGCCAGCACGTTGCGCGGCACGCCAAGCGCACTGGTCAGCAGTTCGAGCATTGATGAAGAATGTGCCGATATGTCTGGGAGATTTACGGACGAGAAAGAGGTAGCCGACGCAATAAGCATTTTCTTTGGCACATTCTTCTCCAAACAAGATGACTGAGGAAATCGTCAAGGCGATGGATCGCTGATCCGGATGAGACGATCGGTATTAGGAGGAGACGTCATTGCAACTCCCATACGTTTAGAAGACGTTCCAGCAGTTTTTTCTGACGCGATTCCAGAACAGCCAGCGTCCAAACGGGCTCCTGCCGCACCTGACTGGTCAGTACATAAGAGCTGTCCGCGTCTTGTGCGAAATACACCGTCTTTTTGTGATCGAAATCGTAGTTGCTTGCAGCAGGATTCTTATACCTCGACAGCAATACCAGGTTGGCCAGCCGGTGCACCCACTGGCCACGCTGCTCTTGCGTTGGGAAATTCACGAGCCAGTCGCTTCCAGCATGCGGCGTTTGAGGAAGCACATGCTCGATAGTGACCAAGGCGTGATCGTAGTGCGCGGTTCCATCGGATAGCATTTCGTCGAGACGCAACAGGATCGGTCGTCGCGTGCGCTGATTCAGGTAAACGTCCCCGTTAAGAATTTGCCGAAGATCAAGTTTGTCCTGGGGGCTTAATTCGAGAGCTTGGCCCGCCAGAGGGGCTTGGCTTTCAATTTCCGTCAGCACGGACGCATAGCGCGACAGTCGTTCGTTGACGTTGGCTCGGGTGATAAAGAGAAAGTAGGCCAGCCGATCTAGGCGTTTAAGGAATTGGTCGATAGCAGCGTCATCGGCGTGATGATCGACCATGAACTTGATTGCGGGGGGCTGCCAGTCTTGGTTGTCAAGCTGGTGCAAGCCTTTGAGTAGTCGATAACGCGTCGACTTGGCCGGGTCTGGCTCCAAAATGCGCTCGAAGACTTCCGCGCTCGGCCTCAATTCACTGTCAATAAACTGCTGAGGTTGCTCAACAGGGTTCACATAATCGCGAAACTCCCTTTCGAGCGTGCCCCGCATTTTCTGCTTGCGGTGGATCATGCGTAAGTGGGCAAACAGATCGCCAAACGCAGTGCGACCGAGCCCGTCCTCCAACGCTTCCCACTTCGCGTTGTACTTGGCTTGTTCGTCCTCGGTTTCGATTGCGCCGATGACATCGGACTTAAGAATGTCGGTCGCTGTGAGATCAAGCCCTCGATCGTTCATGACCGAGAAGATGCGATAGGCAGATGCTTGGTCCGACGCTTCGACAATGACAAGGTAGCAGCGCTGGATAGCAAAGGGCAGCAGGTGCTTGCGCCCTGTCTCCGACATCTTGCCCAATATCTCACGAAAGAAATCACGATTGGCAATCATTCGCTGGCGTGCGTCAGTATCGGGTGCTTCAAGGACGCCACCCGGCTCACCTTCCTGAATGCATTTGCGGAAAAATTCGGCATCTCGCTGACGGACGGTTAGGCGAGGGATATCCCTTGTGGCGAGTAGGGCATTACCCTTCTGACGGAGAAAGACGTCAATATTAGCCTTGTCTTCATCTGACCCGGCAAGCTCGCGCAAGACGCTCATCAGGATCGTAAGCGTCGTAAGGCGCTGCTGCCCATCGACGACATCAGCCTCGGGATAGCTCGGATCCTTGATGACAACGATACTGCCGAGAAAATAGGGCGCGCGATCGGTCGGCTTATCGTCGCCAGCCGCCCAAATTAGGTCATCAAGAAGGTCGGCTGCTTGTTCGGTCGTCCAAGCATAGGGTCTCTGGTATGGCGGAATGCGAAAAACATAGTGATCACAGAAGACGTCCTTAAGCGCCTTCTCAGATGCCTTGATTGTTTCCATATTCCGTATTGCCCCCTGATACGTCATCCGGTTGATTTTGGCTGAAATGCCTTCGAAGCGGATAACAAGCGCAGTGCTGCCCTATTCCATTTTCACTTGCAACTCGATTGTTGTGCTAAGTAGTGCGTTCATCGATGGAAGGGCAGCGGGGCGTTCAAAGTGCATTGAATAGGCCAGATACACCTCTCGCCAGCGGGTCTTGTTTTGCCAGTCTGCTTTTCGCCCAATCCATCCACTCACGCAGCGACCTCTCAGCCACTATCGCCTCATGCTCGTATGACATCGCTTCCAGTTCGCCTATGAACTGGGTGACCGCTTGATTGACCTGCCGGCAGGAAGCGGCTCTGAGAGCGGAGTTACAGCGTCTAGCCAAGGAGGAAGAGGAACGGTGGCTCCGTTTCGTCACCGCGGCGCAGACATGGGCCACTTCTCTCGTTCCTGCTCCTGCTCCAAGTGCCAAGCCTTCAATATCTCGGCTCCTTCGAACAGCCGTTCGACAATCCGTGGCAACTGATCCTCAAGCGGCAGGCTGTCCGTCTCTAGGAATTCCTCATTGAAGCGGCCACGCAGATACGTCTTGATTGCAAACACGAGGCGACCGGTTCCGACAACGCTCGATCCCGCTCTTCTACGGGGACCTTGGAATGATGCACCGTTGGCTCAGGGCTCTGGCTATTGCCGATCAGGAGAATGAACGCTCCCGCTAGTTCCCTTGCGGGTCACCACGCGGTTACCGTCTCTAGCGTGCACAGGAATTTAGTGGTGTCCATCACAGTTATCCCCGTTGAAAAAGGCAACGGGAAGAGATAGCGTTCTGGCGCGCCCTGGGAGGGCATAGAGCGTACTGCTGTGAACCCCTTGGACGGCCTAATTTGTCGCTTGCCAAGGTTGGGGTCGAGCGTTCGAATCGCTTCACCCGCTCCAAATCTTCTTTTGATTTGAAAAGCATAAAGGGCCCGGGTAACCGGGCCTTTTTGCTATCTGGCGCCGGGGAGCGGGGGGGACGACGTTTCCAGCCGAAGCCGGGAACGTAGGGCTGCCCATCCGACCTGGGTGTTGAGCCTCAACAGGTTGTCCGCGGGTAGAGCGAGGCGGCTCCGGAATTTGCGTCTAGGGCGATCGATATTCCATGGATAATCGGCCAACGGCTTTCGCTTCCATTTCGCGACCATGACGGCCGAGACCGCGAATCGGGCGCGAGCGACCTCCAGCGGCGTTGGCGCCGAGCAGGTAAATCAGCTAGAACTAACTCAGGCGGAACAATTGTCTGCGATTTCAGGAGACGACATGTCCGAGGAGCATGTTGAGCGTCGGCTGGCGGCGATCCTGGCCGCGGATGTGGTCGGCTATAGCCGCCTTATGGAGGTCGACGAAGAGCACACGCTCAATCTCCTTCGGCAGCATCGACGGGAGTTCTTCGATCCGACCGTCACCAAGCACGGTGGGCGCATCTTCAAGGTGATGGGTGACGGCTTTCTTGTCGAGTTCGGCAGCGTAATTAATGCGGCGCGCTGCGCGGTCGAGATCCAGCGCGGCATGCCCGAGCGGAATGCCGGCATCCCCGAGGACCGGCATTTCAAGTTTCGCATGGGCATCAACCTTGGCGACATCATCGTCGACGGTGATGATTTCCAGGGCGACGGTGTCAATCTTGCGGTGCGGCTGCAGGGCCTCGCGATGCCCGGCGGCATTGCCTGCTCGGAAGCGGTGCGCCATGCGGTCGGCAACAAGCTGGGCGTCGACTTCGCCGATCAGGGCACCAGGACCGTCAAGAACATTGCCCAGCAGGTGCATGTCTACTTCGCCAACTGGGACCAGGGCGTGTCTTATGTCGAGACGCATGTTGCGGCCAGAACCGTCCAGACGCTGGTGCGGTCCGACAAGCCGTCGGTGGCGATCCTGCCATTCGCCAATCTTAGCGCTGATCCCGACCAGCAGTATTTCAGCGATGGCATCACTGAAGACATCATAACCGACCTCTCGAACGTCTCCGGCCTGTTCGTGCTCAGCCGCAATACAGTCTTCGCGTTCAAGGGCAGGACCGACAAGATGGAACGCATCGCCAGGGAGCTTGGCGTCGGCTACATTGTCGAGGGCAGCGTCCGCAAGGCGGGAAACCGGGTCAGGATCAATGCCGAGTTGATCGAGGGCGCCACGGACGGACACGTTTGGGCTGCCCGCTACGACCGCGACCTCACCGACATCTTCGCCGTGCAGGACGAAATCGCCAAAGCGGTCGTGGCGCAGCTCAGGGTCAAGCTCCTGCCTGAGGAGAGGAAAGCTATCGAGCAGGCGCCGACGGACAATGTGGAAGCCTATACGCATTACCTTCGAGGGCGCGATTACAGCCACATCGCGACCAGAGCCAACCACCTGATGGCCAGACAAAGCTATATCAGGGCCATTGAGCTCGATCCGGGATATGCCCGTGCCTATGCAGGTCTGGCGGTCTGCGACGTACGCCTTCAGTCGAACTACGGCTCACCGATCCATGTGGACGACATTCTCGCGACCGCGGACAAGGCCCTGGCCCTGGACGCGAATTTGGCCGAAGCGCATTCAGCCAGGGGCTTTGCCCTCTCCCTCGCCGATCGCCGTTCCGAGGCCGCGGCGGCGTTCGAACAGGCTCTTACGCTCGACGCCAATTGCCACGAGGCCAATCGTTACTATGCCGAGTTTTGCGTAACCGGCGGCCAGTTCGAGTTCGCCGCCACGTACTTCATGCGCGCGATGGAAATCAAACCGTCCGACTACGGCGCACCGGTCATGCTGGTGAACGTCTTTCGTACTCTCGGCCAACAGAACGACGCGGAGCTTTATGCACGAATCGCATTGGAGAGAGCTGAAGAGGAACTCCGTTTGCATCCCGAGAACGCCAATTGTGCCTGCCTAGGGGCTATCGTGCTGGCCTTCCTTGGTGAACGCGATAGGGCGGCCAAGTGGCTTGACCGGTCTCTGGCGATCGACCCTAACGATATCAACGTCCAATACAACGCAGCTTGTACCTATGCGTTGCTGGGGGAGTTCGAACGTTCGATCGACCTTTTGGAAGCGTGGCTGCCGCAGGCTGGCGCCGAGATGAGACTCTGGTTCAAGAACGATTCCGATTTCGCCTCTGTTCGCAGTCATCCTCGCTACCAGAAGTTGCTCCAGCTGCTGCAGTAGCGATACGCATTGTTCTTGAGTCAAATTGTCGCCGATAATCAAGAATCGGCCTTCAGGAAGATTTACCCGACAAACCAACGCCCTCGCCATCCCGCGGATATTATGTTATGCCACTAATATAACCGAGAGGTGGGGAATGGGTACCCGGTTCAGGTTGTTCGTTCAGCCTCCGTTCGAAGACCCTACGTCAAGTCCCGAGATCATTACGGTTTCTTCCCCGCGAGGCAGTGTCGGACCTGGCCCATCCGACGATCATATGTATGTCGTCGAGCCGGCCGACAAGATGCGGCCCTATGGCGTCAACCACGGTCCGTTGGGCACGCCCTTCATCTCCCTGCCGCCCTGGACGCGAGCTATCCTCGATCCGGCCATTCCCGACGAGGAAGGCAACTTCGATCACTATCAGCCCTCGACGCCCGGCTTCGAAGCAGCGCACGCGTTCGGATGCGTGCGCTTCACGCTCGACGTTTGGGAGCGTTACATCGGCCAACCGCTCGTCTGGCATTTCCACGATCACCACGACCGTCTGGAAATCTCGATCCTGCCGGATTGGGACAACGCTCAATACGGCTATGGCTTCCTCGAGCTCGGCAGCCAATTCACGAAAGACGGACGCGCGCTCCCCTTCAGCCTCGACTTCGATATTATCGCGCATGAGGTTGGCCATGCGTTCGTCTACAGCGTCCTCGGCATACCCAAGCCGGGAGCTGAGTTCCCCGAATATCTGGGCTTTCAGGAGGCCTTTTCCGACTGCGTTTCGTTGATCGCGGCCATGCATTTTCCATCCGTGATCGAAAACGTTCTGACGGTGACGCGTGGGAACCTCTACATCGCCAATCAACTCTCTCGCTTTTCGGAATTTTCACCGCACCGCCAGATACGCGAGGCCAACAACAAGCTGACGATGGCCGATTTCGCGGACGGCTGGACCGACGAGCATGCCTTGTCGCAACCTTTAACGGGTGCCGTCTTCGACATTCTGGTCGATGTCTTTCACGAGAGCTTGGTGGATCGAGGACTGATTTCGCCGGAGGCCGAAGATCTTGCCGACCTCGCCGAGATCTACCCAACCGCCGAGGCGCCGCTCCAGAAGGTCTTTGACCGCGATTTCACGCGCAATCCAGACGGTTTCGTCGAAGCGCTGCTCGACGCGCGCGATATCGTGGGTGCCTATCTCGCCGAGACACTGTGGGCTCTCGCCCCGGATTTCCTGGACTATCGTGACGTGGCGAGAACGATGCTCGCGGTCGACGACCGTGTGACCGGAGGAGAACTATCAAGCATCATCTTCCGGGATTTCGACCGAAGAGGGATTTTTCGCTACCGTGCCGGGCCTCGCCTGACGAAGCCAGACCGAAAGAGCCATGTTCATGAGGGTCGAACCGCTCGTCCACGGGATCAGGTGCGTCTCCCGGATATGAGCTATTTCGAGAAATATTGGATGTCCAGAAGTGGCGCCGAGCTTTGATCGACATTGCAGAGGATGGGGTGATCCATGATAACTGAAACCATTTTAAATACCTCGGCCATACATTTGTTCGGTAGAGTTCTTGAAGATTTGAAGCTGAAGAAGAGGATCGATGGGGGACGGCCTCCAAGACCTGGCAATAACAGATTCCTGCAGAACCAGATCGACGCCTCCGGCAGCCTGCTGGCAAGGATCTATGCATTCACCTTCGAGGCGCAGTTCTACGAGCTGGCCAGACCGACCATACTTCTTGTTCATGGGCCTGGCACCGCGGTTGATTATCCAGCTCCGGCGGACACCGATCTGAAGGTCATGAGCCGCGGTCCAAGCGACCCTGCCTATACCGGACTGTCATCGCAGATAGGCTCATTTGCCCGCGGAATGCAGGTCTGGGTGTACGACAAGAGTGACCTGACAATGCGGCTGGAGCTCGACACGGGAACGCTCGAAGATGTTCTGTTGGGTGCAGAGCTGGACCCGCATTCGTTTGGCCGGTCGGGTGGAGCAATGGGAAGATCTGGTGGTGCGATGGGGCGATCGGGCGGCGCCATGGGCAGGTCTGGCGGTGCGATGGGGCGGTCCGGTGGCGCCATGAACCGTAACGGGCGCGGCGATCTCGACTAGCGTTCCCGATTGTCATTTGAGAATGCCAAAGGGAGATGGATCATGGCAAGAGTAGATATAGTGCGCGTCGATACACCTGAAGGGAATGCTGTAAGAGCCGGAGAGCCGATTACTGTGAGCGTGACGGTCTCCCCGGATCGGGGTTGGTTTAACGACACAGAGTACTTGGTAATCGACTTTATTTATGCTGACACTTCAGACATAGCCTCATGTTTATTGATCAACGACAACGACACTAACATCGAAGACACAACAACAATTAACTTTAAGCTTAAAGCGGAATCCGGCGCTCTGACCGGAGAATACTATGTTCGGATCACAAACAATTACTTCGAGGAGACCATCGTAAGCGGCCCTCAAGACGGAACTATCACTGTTTCCTCAAGTTGATCACTTGCGCTGTTGTCACGATCAATCTAGTGCGAGCCAGGGTGAAATCAGCTTGCTGGCCGCCCCGCCTTCCGCAGCGACGCCTGATGCACCAGCGAGGTCCAGCTGTTGGTCGAGGCGAGGTGGCAATAGAGCAGGCCGAGCGCGCCGGATTTGCGCAGGTCGAGAAACGCCTCGTCGCTCAATTTGTTGAAGGCCGGCTCGTCGATCACCTGGAAATCGGTGAGGTTGAGCACCTCGCCGCCTTCCAGTGTCACCTTGCTCTGGCGTGGCGAAAACAGGCCATGCGCATCGATCTTTTCGACCATCTCGCGAGTCGCTCGGAAGTCGATCTGGAACTGGTTGCAGAAGGCGAGCGCCTGTTTGGTCGCTTCGGTCGGCTCGTTGCCGGTGAAGAACGGCAGGATCTTGTCATCGCGGGACGGCGCCAGCAACTGGTCGACGATGCGGTCGCTGGTCCGTTCGACGCACAGCGTCAGCCGGCCGGCCGATGTCGGGTCTTCGGCCAGGATGAAGGGATAGCGGCGGACATAGGCGGGGATGTAGTGCGGCGCGGTCCATTTGCCTTCGGCATCGACGAACAGGTTCTCGTTCTGGCGCACGCCGGTGATGATCACCGGCGCCTTGGCCGGGCCGATAAAGACGATCGGGTAGGAGCGCATCGCCGCCGGCATTTCCGACGCCACCACCGGAATGGCGTGCGCCGAGCGGGCGAAGCCGAAATCGCTGCGTGCAGTCAGGCCCAGCGAGCCGTGCCGCGCCGGGTTGAGCGCCTCGGGCCTCGAATAGAACAGCGGCATCGCGTCGCCCGTCACTTCCGTCTTTGCATCAGCCATCATCCGTCTCCCGCACGCCCATCAGGCTGCCAATGGTCCCGAAGCCGGGATCTATGCTTGTTTGCGCTGATCTTGGGTCGAAAGGAATCCCGCGCAGGAACAAAGTACTACAGCGTCTCTCGCGCGCATAAAAGGACAGGCGGTGCTGTATTTTGGGATTGCGGCGGTCGATTGTCTTCGGGAACACGACCCCAGCCTGCCCGCCTCTGGACAGCTTGCGGCGAAGCGGCGACAGTGCCTCCACTGGAGCAATTCCAGGAAAAGTGTGGAGCGGTTTTCCCCTGGCAATTGCGAACAAACAAAAGCCGGATCAGCGATCCGAACGCTGAACCGCTCCAGCGGACAGATTGAGGCAAACGGGATGGCGTCGGTATCGGATTTCGAGCAGGGACAAACCTTCACCATCGAAGCCGGGGGCCAGCAAATCCCGCTCGAACTGAGCGCGGTCAAGCCCATCGCCGCCAGCCCGCGCCCGGGCGGCGGTTTCTCGCTGCTGTTCAAAGGCCCGCGCGACATCGCACTGCCGCAGGCGACCTATCTTTTTACCGGGGAAAGCGGCAGCCACGAGATCTTCATCGTGCCGGTCGCCGCCGATGCGACGGGGCGGCTGTACGAGGCGGTGTTCAATTAGGACCCAGTTTTGGGCTTCATGCAGGCCTATCGCATCGTGACAGGGCCTAATGCGACAATCCTTGCCGCCGGCGCCGCCCCTCACTGTCCTGCCGGACATCTCTCCCCGTAAACGGGGCGAGAGTGGCTGGCTGCGACGCCGGCGCCTTTCTTGCAACGCTGGAGATTGGCGAAATCCGCGATGAAAGCGTCCCTCTCCCCGTCACTATATGGGGAGAGGATGCCGGCAGGCAGGTGAGAGGCAGCGCAAACGATGACCATAGACAATGATCGCATCTGCCAACAAATCGGTTCCGACGATCATAGATCGTCGCCCCCCGGCGGCGCACAGGCCATCAGGTCATAAACGCCCTTGTCCTCGACGACCGCGAAGCCGAGCGCGACATAAAGCCGTCTCGCCGGATTGTGCTTCTCGACATGGATCGACGCTGATTTGCCGGCTAACCATGCCTCGTCGATGAGGTCGCAGAGCAGCGCGGTGCCGTAACCCTTGCGGCGATGATGCGGCAGGAAGGCGATGTCGATGATGCGGTGCTGGGTTGGCCAGCGCTCGATATAGAGTCGGCCGATGTCTTCGCTATCGCGTTCCACCACCAGCCAATCGGCCTCGGGATAGTGTTTTCGGTAATGCGCGTGCTGGGCCTGGAACTGCATGCCGAGGAATTCGGCCTTCTGCGCCTCGCTCCACGACGTCACCGCGAGTTCTTCGAAGCGGGTCGAGGCATAGAGCCGCGACAGGAACGGCAAGTCCGCCTCCACTGCCGCACGAAAGCGGAGCCCGGCCGTGTCAGACCGGGGCCAGACCGGACGGGCCTGCTTGCCTTCCGCCACGCTGCCGGAAATCAACCGTCAGACCGGCGGCGTCAGGTCGCGCACGACGACGATCTGCTTGAGATTGTTGTCGGTCAGCGACGTCCAGTTATACTCCCATTCGGAACTGTCGACGCCCATCTGGTTGATCGTCCACAGCCCGTTGGTGCCGTCCGGCATGAGCGCCAGGCTGAACAAAGCGAGCCGGCCGTCGGCATTGTAGTTGAGCGTCAGGCGCGTCGAGCGAAGGGATGCGCCGAAATCGCGCCATCCCGACCAGTTCTGGGTATAGGCATCCCATTGCGCGTTGAATTGGAGGAAGTGCTGCTGGTCGGCCGCCACCAGCACGATATCGCCATCGCCCTGGATGCCGGCGGCAAGCGCCTGGTTGGGCGCCCTGGAGTAGCCGGGTGTCGCCCACTGCGTCCACGTATCCGATCCGGCGGGCATCTGGCGCGTGTGCAGCACCTGGCCGTTCTGGGTCAGGGCGAACAAATTGGTGGCGCCCAATGGACCGATGACCGGCGCCATCTCGATGAAACCACCTGTCTGGGTCGTGTCGATCTGCACCCAACCCGTCCAGTCGGCGGCCTTCAAGGCCTGCGCCTTCGCCTGTTGGCAGCGATAGAGATGCAGGTTCGAATTGATGCCGAACAGCGCGATGCGGCCGTCACCCTGGCGTATCGCCGAAACCGTCACCAGGCCGCCGGGGATCTGGATCCAGTCGCTCCACGGTTTGGCCGGCGGTGTCAGCACGTCGACGGTGACGACGATCGGTGTCGTCGTGCCGGGCGGCGTGATGGTTTTCTGCACCTGCACGATCTGGTCCGGATTCTGGTAGATCCACCAGATGCGGCCCTGATTGTCGGTGACGAAGACCTCGATGCGGCCATCGGCATCGCGCGCCATCGAAAGCTTCTGATAGGAGGTGGCGCCGGGCGGCGTGCCGATGCTCATCGGCGCGGTCCATTTCTCGACCGGGCCGATCTGGTTGGCGTCTTCGGTGATGAAGGACAGATTGGTGGTTCCCGATGGCTGCGCGACCACGGCGACACGGCCGTCCTTGGTGAGGCCCGCCGTCATGATCACCCAGGCGCCGGGCGCGATGAACGACCAGGCCGAGGGCCATGGCCCGTTCGGCGAAAGCTGCGCCTTCTGGATCAACTGCCCCTTGGCGGAATCGATCCCCACCACCATCAGCCGCGACAGTTCGAAAAACGACGTGCCGGCCGGCTTGTGCTGGAAAATGGGTGGAGGGCTGGACGGCGCCGGGCGGGCCCTGGAAGCCGCTTTCGGCGCCGGCGTCTTCGCTGCGGGGACCTTCGACTTCGGTTCTGCGTTCTTGGCCATCGTACGGTCCTGCCCTTTCGGTGCGGAATTCAGCTTCTTGGCGGGAAGACGCCCTGCAGCGCGATGCAGAAATAGCAGGTGAGATAGGGCTGCATGTTGTTGTGCGGCTGGTCGCCGCCGGCAGGGGGGAGCGCTTGAGGGCTCATCTGCGTCAGGTTGGCCGCCGGGGTATAGATTGTTGCGTTGGTGGATTTGGCCAGGCTTCGCGTCGATGACGGCGCATTGAGTTCGCCCAGGTCGATGTCATGGTCGCGCATCGCGTGGGTGTGGTTAGGAATCTCCGATTCGAGCAGGCTTACCGTTTCCGTACCGCCGGTCTCGCCGAGATCGTGCAGCGAAAGCCCTGGTCCTTGCCCCGGGTGCATCGGCAAGCGGCCCTGAAGGTCGGGCAAAGCAAAATTGCTTTTGCCATTGCCGCCATAGGTCGTGCCCAGCAACGAGAACAATGCCGTGTTCTGCGACAGCGGCAGCAACTGCCCGTCGCACCACGCCCAGCCCCTGGGCGCGAAATAAAAGGGGAAGATTCGGATTTCGGCGACGAACGGGTCAGCCATGATGTCCCTCTCAGGTCGGCGACGGAAAGATGCCGAAAAGTGAAATGATAAAGCTGATGCAAAGATACGGCTGGAAATTGTTGTGCGGCTGGCTGCCGCCAACGGCTGTTACAGCCTGCTGGGCCATGTCGGTATCGGTCGTGTCCTGGATGTAGGGCAAGGCGCCACCGCCAATCTGTGCAACGACCTTCCCGCTGGGACTTGTATCTTGACCAATGTTCAGGGACGCGACCATCGGATGGCTGTGTGAAGGAATCTGGGAAATTGTCAGATTGACTTCCTCCACGCCTCCCGTCTCCGCAAGAATAAAGCCGCTGCCCTGATGGAGCGGAACACGGCCTTGCAGGTCGGGCAGCGCGAAGGTGCTCTGGCCATCGCCGCCATAGGTCGTGCCAATCAGCTGGAACAGTGTCTCGTTCTCCGAGATCGGCAGAAGCTGTCCCTCGCAGAACATCCAGCCGGCCGGCGCAAAATTGCCGGCAAACATGCGTATCTCACCAACATAAGGCTGTGCCATGATCGCGCCTCCTTAATTCGGCGAAGGGAAAATGCCCTGCAGGGCAATGCAGAAGCTCAGCGTCAGGAACGGCTGCATGTTGAGATGTGCCTGACTGCCGCCGACACTGGTAATTGTGCTCGGGCTCAGCGTCGTCACGTTCGCGAAATCGCTATACAGCCGCCCCGGAACCACCCCCAAAACGTTCCCCGCACCATCCTGGCTGCTACCGGTGTTTGTGCTTGCCTGCGCAAAGTGAACGTGTGTCGGTATTTCGGAAATCGACAGCGTATGGCTTTGCTCGCCACCGCGCTCGCCTAGTGTGTGACCGCTCCCAACGTGGATCGGGATACGTCCCCTATAATCGGGCAGCGCGAAATTGACTTGGCCGTCACCGCCGAAAGTGGTTCCGAGCAGTGAAAATAGCGCCTGGTTCTGGTTGATCGGCAAAAGCTGCCCGTTACAGAGCGCCCAACCCTTGGGCGGGAAGACAAAGGACATAATCCTGATTTCCGATAGAAATGGCTCGGCCATGTCTCGCGCCCTTATTAGATATCAGAAGAATACACGGAACGACATAGAAGTCTACTTGGGTTTCTAACAAACCGAGTACTATTATAAAATAATAGACAGTATTTAAATAACGAGAGGCGCAGGAAGGCAGTGTATACCCAAGGTTGTAGATCGTCGCACCAAATGGTGGCCTTTCTACCTCATCAACGTAGCCATCATGGGAACGGCGGCGTGGCAAGCCCGGTAAATCCGCTCGTTTGCGCCGTCGCGGTAGATGCAGAAACAACTGTATTGCGGCCGTTCAGATAAGCGATCACGGCAGCAGTATCCATGGCGCCCCCAGCATAGCCGCTAAGGTTGATCGTCCCGTTGTTGCGCTGACGTACCCGGATGTCACCAGCCGCCATGGTGCCGCCAAGCGAATGCGTAAAGATGTTCGCGAGCGCGCCGGCGCCGCCTATGCTCAGATCGACGGATGCACCATTTCCCTCCGGGTCCGTGACGGCTGACTGGACGAGAATGCCAGCAACTGCATCTCCGGTCCCATCCAGTTTGATGTCAATCGCGTTGCCGGTTATCTGGGCCAGGATGCTGCCGGCGCCGTCCTGTCCGGCCTGGACAAGGATAGCACGTTGCGTACCGGCATAGTCGATGGAGTTGTTTTTGATTCCGACCCGCATGGCGCCGCCGCCGGCATTGAATACGGATATGCCATCCGCTATCAGCCCGTTTGCGACCGTGATGGTATTGCTTTCAATTCGAGCGTCAAAAGTAAAGCCGTTGTCGAACGCCGACCCGAGCAGGCTCACCACGACGAAGTCGCCCGCCGCCGTGCTGCTCAGCGTGTTGCCGGTGGCGACGAGGCTCACATCGCTGTTGTCCCCGGCGCTGACGGACAGCTGATCGTTGTTGCTGCTCGAAGTGCTGTTGATGACGTTCAGGTTCATTGTGGAGTTGTCGAATGCATCGGCGACGATGCCACCGCTGAAGTTGTTGCTCGAATTGGCACCCGAGAAGTTGATCGTGGCGTTCGACGTTCCACGGATGCCGAACAGATACCCGCTGCCAAGCACGGCGCCAGTCGAGCTGCCGCCTGAAATCGTCAGCGCGAGCGTGCCGGACTGGGTCTGCAGCTGGAAGTTGTCGTCGCCGCTGCCTGTGATCGTGGTGTTGGTGACCGCGCTGGTGCCGGACATGTTGTAGAAATGGATGCCATCTTCGTCCGCTCCATTGCCCGCATTCGATATGCTGCTGTTGCTGAGCGTGAAGTTCGAAACGGTATTACCGTTGATGCCTTGCTCGGCGCCGCCCGAAATGGCGATCCGGTCCAGCGTCGCCGTAGAGACGTTTTGAAGGTGGATGGCCGCGTTGGTCGTGAGGTTGTCACCAGTCGAAAGCCCCGAATTGTCGGCATCGAGATCGTCGGTGCCGGCATTGGTGAAATTCATGTTCTTCAGCGTGATGTTGCTCGCGCTGATGAAACTGGCGCCGCGCCCGGTTGTGTTCTGAATTGTGCCGCCCGAGCCGGCGGTGGTGCCGACACCTGTAACGGTCAATCCACCCGAGCCTGTATTGTTGAGCACGATGCCGTTGGTGCCGCCATTCGCCGAAATGCTCTGGAAATTAAGCCCGCTGGCGCCGATATTCGTGTTGACGACGTTGAGCGCCGTGCCTGTGCCGGAGGTGATCGTGTTGCCGGTGCCCTGCACCGTCACCGTGCCGCCGCCCGTGGCGCTGAAGCCGCCGCCGCTCGTTGTGTTGATAATCAGCCCGCCATTGGTGAAGTTGATGGCCGCGCCGGGGTTGCTGGTCAGGATGACGGCGGCGTTGACGCCGGTCGAGAGCGTCTTGACCGCGCCGCCGAAGTTGATCGTGCCGCCGGCGTTGCTGAGCACGGCAATGCCCAGCCCGCCGTCGTTGCGAGTGATCGTGCTGGCGCTGTCGAAATTGACCGAGCCGCCGGCCATGCCGCGGATGTTGGCGACATTGCCGCCAGGGTTAGTGATGTCGACATTGTTCAGGTTGACGACCGCGCTGACGTCGTCATTGCCTGGCGTGCCCTGGTCGCCATCGACGACGAAGGCATTGTTCGCAGCCCCCGCGTCGGTCTGGATGGCGACATTGTTGAAAGTGTAGGTGCCGGTCGCATTGTTGGTCGAATCGCCGAGAATGGTGATGCCGGCCGTGCCCGTCAGGCTGGCATTGTTGACGGTGACGCTGCCCGCCGCGCCGTCGATCACGATGCCGGTGCCGCCGGTGTCGTTGAGCCCGTTCGCCACGGCAGTGGTGAAATTCACCGAACCGCCGGCGGTGTCGGCGACGACGATCATGCGCTGGCCGGCGGTGGCTTGCGTGATCGTGCCGGCATAGGTGACGGTGGCGGTGCCGCCATTGACGTTGAACGCCGTGCCGCTGGGGCTGATGATCGAGGTGCTGGTGCCGAAATTGAACGTGCCGCCCGAGCCGTTGAGGATGTCGACGCTGGCATTGCCGCCATTCAGCGTCGTCGTGCCGACGAAACTGTAGATGCCGTCCGCATTGTCGAACTGCAGGCCGGTGCCGTTCGTCGCCGACAGCGTACCGGTGGCGAAGTTGAGCGTGCCGCTGTGCCCGCCCGCGACGCTGACCAGGGTGGCATTGTTCGACTGGCTGACATTGCCGGTATAGTTGAGGTTGGCGGTGCCGCCGCTGACAGCGATGGTTGCCGCGCTGCCGCCGACCAGCGTGCCGGCGCCGAGATTGATCGTCCCCAACCCGATGACGTTGGTGAGGACGACGGCGCTGTTGCCGCCGGCGCCGTTGCTGGTCGAGGGAAAATTCATGCCGGTGGCCGCGACGGTGACGCCGCTCAGGTTCATCGCCACACCGGTGCCTGTGGCGATGGAGTTGCCCACGCCGGTGACGCTGATCGTGCCGGAGCCCGTGGCATTGAAGCCGGCGCCTGCCGAGGTCACGATCGCCAGCCCGCCGCCGTTGAAATTGACCGTCACCGGGGCGCTGTTGCCGGCAATATCGACGCCAAGCCCGCCGCTGCTCATGCCGATGGCGTAGCTGGCGCCGCTGATGTTGTAGGTGCCGCCGGTGTTGGCGGTGATCGATATGCCGGTGCCCCCGCCGGTAAAGCTGTTCGAGGCGCCGGACACCGTCACCGTGCCGCCTGCATTGTTGTTCAGCGATACGCCCAGCCCGCTGGCCGTCAGATTGCCGTTCAGGGCGACGAGGCCGGCGCCGGCAAGCCGGCTCTGGACATTCAGCGCCGGACTGAATGCGCCCGAATTGTTGACCGTGCCCGAATAGCTCACGGCAGCCGTGCCGCCGACGACATTGAACGACGCGCCCGTTGCGCCGCTCAGCGCACCAGTTCCAAGTCCAACAATACCCGTGACATCGGTCAGGCTGACATTGTTGATGCCACCGGCCGACGAGGTCGAATCGAGCGCGATGGTGGCGGCGACACCGGAGAGATTGATCGCTGTGCCGCCGGTTGCGTTCACCGTCTGGGCGGCAGCCGTAGCGGTGATGCTCATCGTGCCGGCGGTACCAAGGATGCCGGTGCCCGTGGTGGTGTCGACGGTGACGCCGCCGGTGAAGTTGATCGTGCCGCCACTCTGCGAAATGCCGACGCCGCTGGTCGTGTCGATGTTGGCGAGGCCGGAGATGTTGAGCGTACCGCTCGCCACCTGAATGCCGCCGCCGCTGGTCACGGTGTTGCCCAGCGTCATCGTGTTGAAGTTGAACGTGCCGGTGTTGCCGGCGTTGATTGCCATGATGCCGCCGGTCGCCGCCGCGGTGACGGTGGTGTTTCCGGTGACGGTGAACGTACCCGCGACGCCGTCAAAGATGATGCCGCCGCTGCTGCTGCCGGTGGAGGTGACGGTGCCCAGCACCAGGTTGACGGTCAGCGGATCAAGATCGAGTGCGGCGCCGCCGCTGGTCGAGACGGTGCCGCTGCTGCTGTTTAGCGTGAAATTGGTAGTCTTGGTGTTGGCGACCACGCCAGTGCCGGCAGTGTTGAAGACGATGAATGCGCCGAGATCGACCGTGCCGCTGGTGTTGGTGAAGCTGAGGCCGTTGCCCTGGACCCGCGCGCCTGGCGTGCCGACGCCGAGCGTGCCGGCACTGACGGTGCCACCGGCGCCATCGGAATCGAAGCGGACATTGTTGAAGGCGATGCCGCCGCTGCCGGCGCCCCCGGTCGCCGTGTTGCCGGCAAACGACCTGATCGCGATCGAGTTCAGGTCGGCATCGACGTTCTGGCCGGTGAACGACGCAGCCAGTCCGGACGCGGTCGACCTGAGCGTGTTGCCGTCGATCGAAAGCAGAAGCGTATTGGCCGGAGCTCCCGTGGTGGAGAAATCGAGCGCGTTGCCGCCGGCGGTGATGGTGTTGTTCCTGACGAAGAAACTGGAGGCGCCGGTCGCGTTGACGGCAACGCCCGCACCGGAACCGAGATTGCTGACGATCAGGTTCTGGATGCCGCCCGTGAAGATGCCGCTGCCTGATGACGCCAGATTGATGACCTGCGTGGCGTTATTGCTCTGCAGGACCGGCCGCAGCGTGTCGATGCCCGCCGGCGCCGCGATGATCGGCGAATTCTGCACCGTGGTGAAGTGGAACGCCGGCGACGCGCCGGCGCTGGTGTCGACCCCAAGCTGCGAGACATCGATCGCCGCGTCGTTGCTCTTGAAGGCGAGCAGCACCTGTCCGTCATCGAGCTGGAACGACGTCGCGCCGAGGTCGATCGTCGCCTGGCCGCCGTCGACGGTCTTGTCGATCAGCACAATGACATTGGCCGAAGACGTCTGGGCGTTGGCGTAGGTGCCTGGATTGAGCAGACTGCCGTCGCCAAGGGCGGTGGCATCGGCCGTGACATAGTAGACCTTGTAGGAGGACAGGTTCGAAATGTCGCCATCGAAATTGACGTCGTTGAAATTGTAGTCGCCGTTGGTCGGCAAAGTGTCGGTGGCGTGGATGACCTGGCCGCCTGTGGTCTTGATCGACGATTCGGCCGGGCCGGCGCCGTCGCCGAACACGAGCTGGGCGTTGGTGGCGCTGGAGAACTGGACCCCATAGCCGACATTTTCGATCTTGGAGGTCTGTCCCGCCGGATTGTTGTTGACCGTGTCGCCGAGCTGGATCGTGCCGGTGCCGGTCGTGCCGGCCATGTCGATGCCGATCGTGCCGGCAAAACCGCCGCCGTCGACGTCGAAATCGCCAGCGGTGATGTTGCTCGCGCCGAGCGACGCGCCGTTGAGGTCGAGGCCGATCGTGTTCGCCGCGCCAAGCCCGATGTTCAGGCTGGCGAAATTCAACGTCGAGCCGAGCGTGCCGGAAATGTCGACACCGCGCGCATTGGCACCGGTGATGCCTAGCAGGTTGACCGTGCCGAGATCGATTACGCCGCCGCTGACATTGTTGAGCGATATGCCGATCGCCGCGCCATTGACCGAAATCGTATCGAACTTGATACCAGCGGCGCCGACCGTCGCGCCTGTCGCCCCGGCGACGACCGCCGTCGCGTCGCCAAGCTTCAGCGCCGTGCCGCCGTTCGTGGTCGTGATGGTGTTGCCGGCGCCGGTGACGCTGACTGTTCCCGAACCGAAGGTGCTGGCGGTGAAGCCGGCGCCGCTGCTGGTGGTGATGACAAGGCCGCCATTGGTGAAAGCGAGAGTGCCCTTGGTCTGCGGGTCCATCACGTACGACGGTGCCTTGACGATGGCATCGTTGGCGCCGGTGTTGAATATCTTCGACGTGCCGGAGAAGGTGACCGTGCCGTTGGCCGAGCCGCCGATGGCGACACCCTCGCCACCGCTGTGATCGATGGTGCTCGAAATATCGTATATGCCTTCGGCATGGCCAAAGAAGTCGAAGGCCGTCGATGACGTGGTGGAAACGACGGAACCGCTCATGTTCAGACGGGTCGCATCGCCGCTGGCGCTTATCACCGATCCCGCACCGACCGTGATCGAACCTTTGTAGGTCAGCGTGGTGAAGGCCAGGTCATTGCCGCCGCCGAGGCTGATAGCCGAGAGGGTGGTGTTCGTGATGCTGGCGCTGCCGTTGATGCCGACGTTGACGGTCCCGCCCTGCGAGCTCTGTATGATGCCGAACTGGCCGCCATCGATGGTCAGGGTGGATCCGGCGACATTGGCGATGTTGACGGTACCAACCTCGGGACCGCCGATATTGAACCCGGCATATTGGACGTCGAGATCGATCGTCCCGGTGAAATTGACCTCTCCGGTGCCACTCAGGGCGTACAGCCAGGCGCCGGTGTATCCAGTATCCCTCAGGCCGCCGATGTTGACATCCCCGACGAGATTGGCGCCCAACAGCGTCACTCCGGCACCGCCGGGGTCGCCGGGAAGGGGGATCGTGGAGTCCGCCGAGATGCTGTCGAAGGTAATGCCGGCGCTGCCGACATTGGCACCATACACAGCAAGCCCGTCGCTGCCGGCATTGATCTTGTTGCCCGCGCCGGTGACGGTAATAATGGTGGAGGTTGCGCCAGCCGGGCCTAAATCGCCAATTGCGACGAAGCCCGCCCCGGCCATTGTCGATATATCAAGGCCGCCATGGGTGAAGTCGATCGTGCTGTTGGTATTGAGTGCCGGGGCGCCTAAGCCGTAATTGCCAATGATGCCCAAGCTCACGCCGTCCGTCGCGCCCGAGCTGATCACCTTGCTGGTGCCCGAGAAGGTGATCGCGGCTGCGTCGTTACCGGCAACGACGATGTTGCCGCCGGCGGACGCATTGGTATCGGCCAGATTACCCGACAGCGTCACCGAGCCACCGGTCATGCTCTGGATCGACGCCGCGGCGCCCGTTCCGTTGCTGGCAATCGTGCCGCCATAGGAAATCGTCGCGTTGCCACCGCTGCCGGCGATCGTCGAGCCGACATTGAACGACGTGCCCGAACCGGTGTTGGTCAGCGTACCGGTGCCGAAGCTTGCCGTGCCGGCCAGGTTCTGCAGGTCGATGCCGCTGCCGGAAGCGAATGTGGCACTTGTCGAGGCGAAGTTGATACCGGCCGTGATGCCGTCGAGCGCCACCGCCTGCGCGTTGGTGGCGTTGATCGTGCCGGTCACGACATTGACCGTGCCGCCGCCGATGGCGCTGAACGCTGTCACGCCCGATGTGGTGATGTCCAGATCGGCGAAGGTGACCGTAGAGCCAGCGTTGTTGGTGAGCGAGGCGCCATTGCCGTTGACTGTGACCTTGTCGGTGAAGTTGATCGTGCCGCCGGTGCGGTTGGCGATCGAGATGCCGCCGCCGGTCAGCGTGCCCGCCGGTCCGCTGTTGGGCAAGGTGCCGCGCGTGACCGTGATGTTGCCGGCGCCGCCATCGACGTCGAGCAGCGTGCCGGCGACGTTGACGTTGTTGTCCGTGATCGACAAATTGCTGTCGAGACCGGCGACCTTGAACGCCGTCTGGCCGGTGGCGACATTGCTGACGGTGACGCCCTGGATGACGATGCCGCCGACATTGCTGAAGCCGCCGGCATTCTGGTCGATGGTGAAGACCGAACCGCTGCCGCCGGTGAAGTCGAATGCGGTGTCGCGCACCTGGTTGCTGCCGAGCAGCTGCAACGTATCGCCGCCCGTGCTCTTGACCACGCCCTCATTGCCGGTGACGTTGCCGCCGGTGGCGCCGAGATTGCCCTGGACATTGATCGGCTGGATGGTGCCGGAGGTGATGATCGAACTGCCGTTGCCGAAGCCGGTGATCGACTGGCCCGAATCGAGCGTGAACGGCGTGGCGCTCAGATCGACCGTGCCGACAAAGGCGAAGGTCAGTGTGCCGGTCATGGCA
>NZ_RZTC01000064.1:0-25494 GCF_004023165.1 Mesorhizobium sp. M7A.F.Ca.MR.176.00.0.0
CGGTCAGTATGTTGCGCCTGCCTAAAATTGAGGCAGCTGAAATATGACCTTGATCAGCCTTTGCCTCGTGCCCGGGCAAATGCGTTTACCAGCTAGAAAGCGCGAAAAGTGACGACGGTGAACGTGTCCTTGATGCCGGGGAGAATCTGCACCTTTTCGTTGACGAAATGGCCGACGTCTTCCTCGTCGTCGACATAGAATTTGGCGAGCAGATCGTAATTGCCGGCGGTGGAGTAGATTTCCGAGGCGATCTCGGCATCGGCAAGCGCGCTGGCAACCTCATAGGATTTGCCCAACTCACATTTGATCTGCACGAAAAACGCCTTCATGGCTTCGTCCCGCTAAACGTCCAAGTCCAGCGGCCCTTCTGGCAGACTGGAGGCGGGCTTTCAAGCGCTGGAATCCGTACTTAGCCGGCCCGGACCTGGGCTACGACCCCCGCAGCTCCGCCACCGGCATGCACCTCCCGCCGATCGCCAGCGATTATTCGCAATCGCTGAAACCGCGATGCGCTGCCAAGCGTATGTTATGATGCGCCTTCGGACAGCGCCATTTCGAGGGAAGATATTTCGCGGGATAACGGAGACAGGCCATGCGCCGCGCCTTTTTCGCAATCGCAGTCGTTCCATTCCTCTTTGTGTCGTCGGCATTCGCAGGCGATGCCGAGATCAAAGCAGGGCAGTCCGTCATCGACGGTCAGCTAAAGGCCCTCATCGCCAATGACGGCGCCACCGCCTACAGCTTCGCCGCCCCGAATGTGAAGCGTATCTTCCCGACCGTCGATGCCTTTATGAACATGGTGACCAACGGCTATCCGCCGGTGCGCAAGCCGCGGACCTATTCCTTCGGCAAGGTCGAGGAAATGGCTCCGGGTTCGATCGTCCAGCAGGTGCTGATCGTCGGCCCCGATGGCAAGGATTACGAGGCGGTCTATACCTTGCAGCAGCAGCCCGACGGCACGTTCCAGATCACCGGCTGCAGCCTGCGCGCTTCGAATTCGCTCAGCACTTGAGGCCTCATAGCAACGGGATATCGCCCCTCGCCCAGCCCTCGGTGATTTCCGCGCCGCGTGCTTCGAAGGCGCCGGCCTCGATCGCAGCACGGATGTCCTGCATCAGTTTCTGGTAATAGGACAGGTTGTTCCACGTCAAAAGCATTGCGCCGAGCGCTTCTTGCGAGCGCACCAGATGATGCAGATAGGCGCGTGAGTAGTCCCGGGCGGCCGGGCAGTCGCTTTCCTCGTCGAGCGGGCGTGGATCGTCGGCATGGCGGGCGTTGCGCAGATTGACCTTGCCGCGCCTGGTATAGGCAAGGCCGTGCCGGCCGGCCCGTGTCGGCATAACGCAGTCGAACATGTCGATGCCGCGCGCCACCGATTTCAGGATATCGTCGGGCGTGCCGACGCCCATCAGATAGCGCGGCTTGTTATCAGGCAGTTCCGGACAGGTGATGTCGAGCATGTCGAGCATCACCGCTTGCGGCTCGCCGACGGCCAGGCCGCCAACCGCGTAGCCCTTCAGCTCCATCGCGCTCAGCGCCTGCGCCGAGCGCTCCCGCAGCGCCGCGTTGTCGCCGCCTTGCACGATGCCGAACATCGCCTTGCCCGGCTGATCGCCGAACGCCGTCTTGCAGCGCTCGGCCCAACGCAGCGACATCTCCATGGCGCGCTCGATCTCCTTCATCTCGGCCGGCAGCGCCGTGCATTCGTCAAGCTGCATCTGGATATCGGAATCGAGCAATCCCTGGATCTCTATCGAACGTTCCGGCGACATCTCGTAGGCGGCGCCATCAATATGCGAGCGGAAGGTGACGCCCTTTTCGGTCAGCTTTCTCAGCTTCGACAGCGACATCACCTGGAAACCGCCGCTGTCGGTTAGGATCGGATGCGGCCAGCGAGCGAATTCATGCAAACCGCCGAGCCGCGCCACACGCTCGGCGCCGGGCCGCAGCATCAGATGGTAGGTGTTGCCCAGGATGATGTCGGCGCCGACACCGCGCACCTGGTCCATATACATGGCCTTGACGGTGCCGCCGGTGCCGACCGGCATGAAGGCCGGCGTGCGGATTTCGCCGCGTGGCATGTCGATCACGCCGCGCCGCGCCTTGCCGTCGGTTGCCAAAACCTTGAAGCTGAACGGCTTAGCCATTGAATTCCTTGTCGTGGATCGGGGCGTCCGGCGCCTGATTGTCGAGCGACTGGCGGTCGCTCGTCTCCGCTCGGAAAAGCAGGCTTGCGTCGCCATAGGAATAGAATCTGTAACGGTTCTCGATGGCATGGGCATAGGCCGCACGCATCGTGTCGAGGCCGCTGAAGGCCGAAACCAGCATGAACAGAGTCGAGCGCGGCAGATGGAAATTGGTCATCAGCACGTCGGCCGTGCGAAAACGGTAGCCGGGCGTGATGAAGATATCGGTCGGACCGGACCACGCAGCCAGAGTACCGTCCTCACGCGCGGCACTCTCCAGCAGACGCAGCGAGGTCGTACCGACAGCAACGATGCGCCCACCCCTCGCCTTGGCCGCATTCAGCGCGTCGGCTGTTTCCGCGCTTACCGAGCCTATCTCGGCATGCATCTTGTGGTCGGCGGTGTCGTCCGCCTTCACCGGCAGGAACGTACCGGCGCCGACATGCAAGGTGACGAAGCGGCGTTCGATGCCCTTGCTGTCAAGCGCTGCAAAAAGCTCCGGCGTGAAATGCAGGCCCGCGGTTGGTGCCGCGACGGCGCCTTCCTCGCTTGCATAGATGGTCTGGTAGTCGGCCCGGTCGCGTTCGTCGTCGTCGCGTTTCGAGGCGATGTAGGGCGGCAGCGGAATGTGGCCGACCGCGTGCAGCGCCTCGTCGAGGAACGGCCCCGACAGATCGAAGCCAAGCAGCGCTTCGCCGCCCTCGCCTTTCTCGATCACCGTGGCGTCGAGCTGACCGAGCAAACAGGAATTGCCGCCATGGCCGAAATGGATGCGGTCGCCGGCGGCAATGCGCTTGCCCGGCCGCATGAAGGCCAGCCAGCGGTCCGGCGCCATGCGCATATGCAGCGTGGCTTCGACCTGCGCTGTCGCTTCGCCTCGCCTCCGGATGCCTTTGAGCTGCGCTGGAATGACCTTGGTGTCGTTGAACACCAGCACGTCGCCGGCCCTGAGCAAGGACGGCAGGTCGCCAACCCTGCGGTCGTCGAACCCTTCGCCGGGTTTGACCACCAGCATCTTGGCGCTGTCGCGCGGCTCCGCCGGACGAAGCGCGATGCGCTCCTCCGGCAAGTCGAAGTCAAAGAGATCGACGCGCATCAGTAGAGCCGGACGAGCAGCGCTCCGGCCAGCAGCAGCACCGCGCCGGCAACGCGGCCGAGCGAGATTTCACGCACCGCGACGCCGAGGAAGCCGACGCGATCGATGAGCATGCCGGCCAGCAACTGGCCGGTGACCAGAAACGCCATCAGCGCGGCCGCACCTATGCGTGGCGTGAGAATCGTCGACAGCGTGACATAGAAACCGCCCAGCATGCCGCCGGCCACGAACAGCCAGGGCGCCGGCGCCTTCCAGTCGAGCGAGATGCCTTGCAGCTTCACCACCGTGACGGAGATGATACCGAGCACGATCGCGCCCGACAGGAACGAAAACGCAGCCGCCGCGACCGGGAGGCCCAGGCCGCGCGCCAGCTGCGAATTGATCGGCGCCTGAATGGCAATGAAGGCGCCGGACAGGATGCCGAGAAGCGACCAGACGACGCCCATCATTGTCGTTTGCCCTTACTTGACGTCGGCCGCGACCTTCAGCGACACGATCTTGTCGGGATCCTGCACCGGCTCGCCGCGCTTGATCTTGTCGACATTGTCCATGCCTTCGATGACCTGGCCCCAGACCGTGTACTGGCGGTTGAGGAAGGCGGCATCGTCGAAGCAGATGAAGAACTGCGAATTGGCCGAGTTCGGGTTCTGCGAGCGGGCCATCGAGCAGGTGCCGCGAGCATGGTTGGCGTTGGAGAATTCAGCCTTCAAATCCGGCTTTTCAGAGCCGCCCATGCCCGCGCGGGACGGCGCGAAGGAAGGCTTGCTCGAATTGCCGAACTTGACGTCGCCGGTCTGCGCCATGAAACCCTCGATGACGCGGTGGAAGACCACGCCGTCATAGGCGCCTTCCCTGGCCAGTTCCTTGATGCGGGCGACATGGCCGGGCGCCAGGTCGGGGAAAAGTTCGATGACGACCTTGCCCTTGGTCGTTTCCATGATGAGCGCGTTCTCGCGATCCTTGATTTCGGCCATGTCAGATATCCTTTTGAGAAAACAGAGTTATTCGACAATTTACTTGTCGGCGGCGATGCGCACCTTGATCATCCGGTCGGGATCGGTGACCGTGCCGTTGTCCGCCTGGTCGCCCTTCTTGATTTGGTCCACCAGTTCCATGCCGCTGACGACATTGCCGACGATCGTGTACTGGCCATCGAGGGGCGGTGCCGGAGCGAACATGATGAAGAACTGCGAATTGGCCGAATTTGGGTCCTGCGAGCGGGCCATGCCGACCACGCCGCGCTTATAATGTTCGGTCTGTGAGAATTCGGCCGGCAGGTCGGGCAGGTCGGAACCGCCGGTGCCGGCGGCCTCGGCGCTGAAACCCTTTTTCATATTGCCGAACTTGACGTCGCCGGTCTGCGCCATGAAGCCGTCGATGACGCGATGGAAGGCGACGTTGTCATAGGCGCCTTGGCGCACCAGCTTCTTGATCTGCTCGACATGCTTTGGCGCAAGATCGGGCCTCAGCGCAATGGTGACGTCGCCGTCCTTCAGCGTGATGATCATTGTGTTTTCCGGGTCGGCGGCGAAAGCCGAGACCGACACAGCCACAAGACCGGCGAGCACGACAAGGAACGAGGCTAGCTTTTTCAGCTGCATGGTTTTCTCCGAAAACTTACTTCTTGAACTTGGCTGTGAGCGCACCGGCAACCGCCGCCGGCACGAAGGGGCGAATGTCGCCGCCCATCGAGGCAATCTGGCGAACAAGTGTGGCGGTAATGGTGCGTACCGAAGGACTGGCGGGCAGAAAAACCGTCTGCAGTTGAGGCGCCATGGTCTCGTTCATGCCGGCCATCTGCATCTCATAGTCGAGGTCGGTGCCGTCGCGCAGGCCGCGGATCATGATCGAGGCGCCCTGCTTCCTGGCGGCGTCGATGACCAGCCCGTCGAAGGCGACGACCTTGATGCGGGCACCGTCGCTGCCGAATTCCGTCTTCGTCGCCGTCTCGATCAGCTTCACCCGCTCCTCGAAGGAAAACAGCGGTTGCTTGCCCGGATGGATGCCGATCGCCGCATAAACGATATCCGCCACGGCCAGCGAGGCCTTCAGCACATCGAGATGGCCGTTGGTCAGCGGGTCGAAGGAGCCGGCATAGAGGGCGATGCGTTCAGTCATGGCAGGTGCTTCTAATGCATGATCCCAAAAAGTGGAAACCGGTTTTTGGAAAAGATCATGCTCAAATGAAAGCTAGAGCCCGTTCCGTCTTCCGTCCATCAAGATGTAACAGGCTCTAACGAGCCTCTCTCGCAAAGGCAAATCCGATCGGCGCGCCGGCCGTGAACCTTTTCCGGCACATGAACGACAGATGAACACGCTGATCACGAAGCCTTCACGCAGCGTTCACTAGGTTGCACCTTAATAAGATGAAACCAAAATCCCATCTATCCGTTGTTAGGCGCAGGAGAACACGCACATGCTGATCTACATGCTCGCCACCGCAATGACCGTCGCCATGCTGATCGCCACCGTATTTGGGCTGCATCAGGAGGCGCAACGCATCCGCGTCAAGGCAAACACCAAGCGCTTCGAAGGCTTCGGCCCGCGCAAGCCATATCGTCACTACTGATAAAGCCTGAACTTGCTGCCGCGCCGGCCACCTGGCCGGCGTTGCTATGTCAAAACCCGGGTGCCGGACTTAGTCCGTACCCTCCGGACCGGCGTCAGGCGCCGGAGCGGCATCAGCACCGCCCTCGACCGTCTCATCGCTTTCTTCGTCCGCTTGCGGTTCCGAGATCCGCTCGACCGAAACCACCTTTTCGCCTTCAGCCGTGTTGAAGATGGTCACGCCCTTGGTGGCGCGGCTGGCGAAACGGATGCCGTTGACCGGAACCCGGATGACGGTGCCGCCGTCCGACACCAGCATGATCTGGTCGTCATTGCCGACCGGGAACGTCGCCACCAGCCTGCCAATCTCGGCTGCCTTCGACACATCGGTGGCGCGGATGCCTTTGCCGCCGCGTCCGGTCAGCCGGAAATCATAGGACGACGAACGCTTGCCGTAGCCGAACTCGGTGACCGTCAGCACGTACTGTTCGTGCGCCTTGAGCTCTTCGTATCGGTTGTCGGAAAGCTCCGTCTCCTCGCCGATCTCCTCATTGGTCAGCGCGATCTCTTCCTCTTCGCCGGTCGTTTCCGTGGCAAGCCGCCGCTCCGCCGCCGCGCGCTTCAGGTAAGCGGCGCGTTCCGCTGGCGAAGCATCGACATGCTCTATCACCGACATCGAGATGATGCGGTCGGTCTCGGCCATGGTTATGCCGCGCACACCGACCGAATTGCGGCTCTGGAAGACGCGCACGTCGCCGACGGAGAAGCGTATGCACTGGCCGGAACTGGCGGTCAGTAGCACGTCGTCCTTGTCGGTGCAGGTCTCGACGCCGAGGATCTCGTCGCCTTCTTCCTCCAGCTTCATGGCGATCTTGCCGTTGCGGTTGACCTGGACGAAGTCGGATAGATCGTTGCGGCGCACGGTGCCGCGCGTGGTGGCGAACATCACGTAAAGTTCGCCCCAGCTGGCCTCGTCCTCCGGCAGCGGCATGATGGTGGTGATGCGCTCGCCCTGCTCCAGCGGCAGCATGTTGATCAGCGCCTTGCCGCGTGACTGCGGATTGCCGATCGGCAGCCGCCAGACCTTTTCCTTGTAGACGATGCCGCGCGAGGAGAAGAACAGCACCGGCGTATGGGTGTTGGCCACGAACAGCCGGGTGACGAAATCCTCTTCCTTGGTCGACATGCCGGAGCGGCCCTTGCCGCCGCGACGCTGCGCCCGGTAGAGCGACAGCGGCACGCGCTTGATGTAGCCGGAATGGCTCACCGTCACGACCATGTCCTCGCGCTGGATCAGGTCCTCGTCTTCCATGTCCGAACCGCCGTCGGTGAGTTCGGTGCGGCGCGGCGTGCCGAACTCGTCGCGCACGGCAGCAAGCTCGTCCTTGACGATCTGCTGGACGCGCGCGCGGGACGACAAAATGTCCAGGTAATCGATGATTTCGGCGCCGATCGTGTTCAACTCGTCGGCGATCTCGTCGCGGCCGAGCGCGGTCAGGCGCTGCAGGCGCAGTTCGAGGATGGCGCGCGCCTGTTCCTCTGACAGATTGTAGGTGCCGTCTTCGTTGATGCGGTGACGCGGGTCATCGATCAGGAGGATCAGCGATTCCACGTCGCCAGAGGGCCAGCGCCGCTCCATCAACTGCTCACGCGCCGTCTGCGGATCCGGCGCGGTGCGGATCAGCTTGATGATCTCGTCGATGTTGGCGACTGCGATGGCGAGACCGACCAGCACATGGGCGCGGTCGCGCGCCTTGCGCAGCAGGAATTTCGTCCGCCTTGTGATCACCTCCTCACGGAAGGCGACGAACGCCTTCAGCATATCGGTCAGGTTCATCACTTCCGGCTTGCCGCCGTTCAGTGCCACCATATTGGCGCCGAAGGAGGTCTGCAGCGGCGTGAAGCGGTAGAGCTGGTTGAGGATGACGTCGGCAACGGCGTCGCGCTTCAACTCGATGACGACGCGGTAGCCCTGGCGGTCGCTCTCGTCGCGGATATCGGAAATGCCCTCGATGCGCTTGTCGCGCACCAGTTCAGCCATCTTCTCGATCATCGACGACTTGTTCACCTGGTAGGGAACCTCGGTGATGATGATCGACTCGCGGTCGTTGCCGCGCTGTTCGATGTTGACCTTGCCGCGCATGACGATGGAGCCACGGCCGGTCGAATAGGCGTTGTAGATGCCCGAACGGCCAAGCACGATGCCGCCGGTGGGGAAATCCGGTCCCGGAATGATCTCCATCAACGCCGGCAGGTCGATCGCCGGATTGTCGATGAGGGCGATGGCGCCGTTGCAGATTTCGCTGAGATTATGCGGTGGAATGTTGGTCGCCATGCCGACGGCGATGCCGCCCGAGCCGTTGACCAAAAGGTTGGGAAACCGTGCCGGCAGAACCTTCGGTTCGCTGCCCGACGCGTCGTAAGTGTCCTGGAAATCGACGGTATCCTTGTCGATATCCTCCAAAAGCTCGTGCGCGACCTTGGTCAGCCGCGCTTCCGTGTAGCGCATCGCCGCAGGCGGATCGCCGTCGATGGAACCGAAATTGCCCTGCCCGTCGATCAACGGAACGCGCAGCGACCAGTCCTGCGCCATGCGCACCAAGGCGTCATAGATGGAGGCGTCGCCATGCGGATGGTATTTACCCATCACGTCGGCGACCGGACGCGCCGACTTCACATATTTGCGGTTCCAGTGGTAGCCGCTCTCATGGGCGGCGAAGAGAATGCGGCGATGCACCGGCTTCAGGCCGTCGCGCACGTCCGGCAGCGCACGGCTGACGATCACGCTCATAGCGTAATCGAGATAGGAGCGCTGCATCTCCTCGACGATGGATATCGGCTCGATGCCGGTGGGGCCGCCGTCGGCGCCGCGCGGTGTCTTCTGGTCGGTCAAATCGGATCACAATCTAATCAGGAATCACTTGGTGCTTATATAGGAAGCAAGCCCGAAACTCCAACCTTCACGGCACTTTTCCAGTGTCATTTTCGGTGGTAATTTCAAATGGATACCGCTGATTGCGACGATATGGCCAAGGCAGTTTTCGCCGCCCTGACGCAAAAGCCTGCGTGTCTGCCTTGGCGGGCATGGGGCCGATTCACGAAGCAGAAACGGCCCATGCGCCACGGCGGCTGCGATACTGGCCCGGCGTCTCCCCGATGATCCGCCGAAAACGACGATTGAAGGTCGACAGATCGTTGAAGCCTGCCTCGAAGGCGATCGCCGAGACCGCATCGTTCGACAGGCGTAGCCGCACCGCCGCCCTGTGCAATCGCGTCCTGAGCAGGAATTGGTAGGGCGTCATGCCCGCCACCTGCCGGAAGATGCGCAGGAAGTGATACGGACTGGTTGCTGTCTCATCGGCAAGCGCTGAAAGCGAGACAGGCCCATCGGCGTCCAGTTCGATCCGCCGCACTGCCTCGGCCACCCGTTTCTGATCGCGGCGGCTGGGCGCGCGCCCGACATGCGTAGCGCCAGAGGCTGTAGCCACGGCAGCACCGGCCAAGCGCAGGGAAAGTTCCTCGAAGGCGTCGATGTAGGCCATCTCGCGCGCGGTCTCCGCTTCGGCCAGGAGCGGCGCCAGTACCGGCAAAGGCGGCAGGCGCGCCGCCTCGAAAGCCAGCTTCCTGGCGCCCGGAACGCCAGCTGCGATCCGTTCCATGTAAGCCGGCTCGAAATGGAACGAGAGGCAACGGTCGCCGCTGCCATGCTCGTGCCCGCATTCGTAACATGTGCCGGGATTGCCGAGCAGGAGCGCGCCGGGCGCCAGCATCGCCGTGCCTTGCTGGGCGCGGTAGCGAAACGTGCCGCTGGTGACCGCAGCGACGCAGAAATCCTGATGCGCTTCCTCGAACGGCCGGTCGCCGGCGCCGGCCGTGCAAATGACGTCCGTCACGTGCCAACCGGCTCCGAATGCGAGACTATGCGTGGTCGTCGTCATAGTCGAAATATAGCAATTTTTCCCAAGCCCAGAACCCCGTCACCGCCTAGTCCTAACGGTCTCCTGACAAGAAGAGACCGCAGCCATGTTCGATCAATCCTCGTTTGCCGAAGCCCTGCATAGCTCCGGACCGATCGAAGGGCTTGCCGAAAAACTGAGCCTTTACGGCCGCTTCGTCGGCGCCTGGACGTTTGAGGCCTCGCGCCACCTCGAGGACGGCACTGTGCTGACAGGGCGTGGCGAGGTGCATTTCGGCTGGGTGCTGGAAGGCCGGGCGATCCAGGACGTGTGGATCCTGCCCGCGCGGGACGCCGGTCCATCGCCATCCTTGGGCACATGGACTTTTTACGGCACGACGCTGCGCGTCTATGATCCCGGCGCGGATGCCTGGCACATCTTCTGGAGCGACCCGCGCAACCAGTATTTCAGCCGCCAGCTCGGCCGCGCCGAGGGTGACACGATCGTGCAAGTGGGCGCCGACGACACCGGCAGCTCGGTACGCTGGAGCTTTTCACGCATCACCGAAAACTCCTTCCGCTGGCTGGGCGAACGCTCGCAAGACAATGGCGCGACATGGCGGCTGGAAGTCGAGTTCCTGGCGCGGCGAGCGGTTTGATCTCCGAGGATTGCAGCAGCCCAGAATAAAAGCGTCGCGATCCTTCGCGCTGCCCTCTGTCCCGCATCAACCACTTTCTCACGAACGGTTCCCACCGAACGGGCTTTGCTCTACCAGTATTCTGGCACGGGCACAGCCCCGCGGGAGGGTCAGAGATGCCGAGTTTCGACAGCCTGTTCAACGCTTTCGTCACCATTCTCGTGACCATCGACCCGCCCGGCCTGGCGCCGCTGTTCCTCGCCGTGACGCGCGGCATGAACCGCGAGGAGCGCCAGCAGGTTTCGGTGCGCGCCTCGATCATCGGTTTCCTAGTGATGGCGCTGTTTGCGGTTGCCGGGGCCTCGATCCTGTCGGTGTTCGGCATAACGTTGCCGGCCTTCCGCGTCGCCGGCGGTTTCCTGCTGTTCTTCATCGCCTTCGAGATGGTGTTCGAGCGCCGGCAGGACCGCAAGGAGAAGATCGGCGACGTCGCCATCACCAAGGACATGATCCACAACATCGCCGCCTTCCCGCTGGCGATCCCACTGATCGCGGGCCCTGGTGCCATTTCGGCAACTGTGCTGCTTTCCGGCTCGTTTCAAGGCTTTGCCGCGCAGGCGGCGCTGGTCGGCATCATCTTCGTCTGCCTCGCCATCACCTATCTGGTGTTCGTGCTGTCGGAACGCATAGACCGCATCCTCGGCCAGACCGGCCGCTCGATCCTGACCCGTCTGCTTGGCGTCATCCTGGCGGCACTGGCTGTGCAATTCGTCGCCGACGGTATCAAGGCGCTGATAGCAGGCTGAGAGGCTGACGCGGCGAGAACCCGAAGCCGGTTCTATTTCGCCGTCGTGTCGATGACCTCGAAATCGTGGGTAATCGTGGCGGTCTCGGCCAGCATCGCGGAGGCCGAGCAATATTTTTCGATCGAAAGGTCGATCGCGCGTTTCACCTTGACGCTGGAGAGTGCCCTGCCCTTGACGACGAAATGCATGTGAATGCGGGTGAACACTCTTGGCTCGGTTTCGGCCCGCTCGGCATCAAGCTCGACCACGCAGTCCTCGACCGCCTCGCGGCCCTTTTCGAGGATATGCACGACATCATAGGCCGAACAGCCACCGGTGCCGATCAGCACCAGCTCCATCGGGCTTGGACCCGGCGTCCTGCCTTCCGGTCCGTGCGCTGTTCCGAGCACGACCATGTGACCGCTGCCGGATTCCCCGACGAAGGTGCGCTCCTCGACCCACTTTACGCGCGCTTTCACCCAACTCGTCCTCTCACCGTATTTCGTTGATCGGCCCGGTCAGCCTCAATCACGATGCAAAACCCCGAAAGTCCATGAACGACTCTCGGGGCACTGTGTCTGACATAACTGTTGCGATCAGAACGGGATTTCGTCATCCAATTCGCGCGACGAACCACCGCCGCCGCCGCTCTTGGCACCGCCGCCACCGCGATTGAAGCCTTCGCTCGGGCTGGACTGGCCGAAATCGGAACCACGGCTGCTGCCGCCACCGGTATAGCCGCCGACCTGACCGCCCTCGCCCTGTCCGCGTGCGTCGAGCATCTGCAGCTCACCGCGGAATTTCTGCAGAACGACTTCCGTCGTGTACTTGTCGGCACCGGTCTGGTCCTGCCATTTGCGCGTCTGCAACTGGCCCTCGACATAGACCTTCATGCCCTTCTTTAGATACTGCTCCGCCACCTTGGCGATGCCCTCATTGAAGATGACGACGTTGTGCCACTCGGTTTTTTCCTTGCGTTCGCCGGAATTCTTGTCGCGCCAGCTTTCCGATGTGGCGATGCGGATGTTGACGACCGGTTCACCCGAATTCAGGCGACGGATTTCGGGATCCGCGCCGAGATTGCCGACCAGAATGACCTTGTTGACGCTACCCGCCATGATATTTCTCCGCGCTCATCCGAAACAAATTTTTGTCGCAGCACCTTACAGGCTGCAGGCGATCGCCGCTTGCCATGGCTGCCTTTACCCACAAGGTTTTTGTTCCCTTTTCGTTCTTATCCGCATCGCTGCTTATTGTCAAGGAATGGCAGCAACGCCGAAGCCGATCATATGGGCCTGAAAAGACCGCTTGCCAAATCAATAAGTATGCACTTATGCTTTTGGCATGATCGAAGCAGAGATTTTTCGCGCACTGGCCGACCCGACGCGCCGCGCCGTCTTTGAGCGGCTGGCCGCCGGCGAGATGAGCGTGTCGGAATTGCGCACCGGGATGACGGTGTCGCAGCCCGCGGTGTCGCAGCATCTGGCGGTGCTGCGTGGCGCCGGGCTGGTGGTCGAGCGGCGAGCCGGCCGCAACGCCTATTACCGCGCCGATCCGCAGGGGCTCGCCCCCTTGCTCTCCTGGATCGAACGCTACCGGACCTTCTGGCCGGAGCGCATCGAAAGGCTGAAGGCGGTTTTGAAGGACATGGATCAATGAAGAAGGCGGGATCAACGACCAACCACGGCCAAGGCGACGCCCCGGATGCGCTCGAGTTCGAGTACGAGCTTGCCGAGCCGCCGGAAAAGGTCTGGCGGGCCCTGACCGTACCGGAATTGCTGGCCGCCTGGATGATGCCGAACGACATCAGCCCCGAGATCGGCAACCGTTTTGCCTTCGCCGGACCGGACACGCCGATCGAATGCGAAATCCTCGACGCCGAACCCGAGAAGCTGCTGCGCTATTCCTGGCGGGAGCAGCCGGGCGACGCCGCCAGGCAGGGGCCGCTCGACAGTACCGTCACCTTCACACTTGCCCGAACCGTTTCCGGCGGCACGCATCTGCGCATCGTCCATGACGGCTTTGCCCGCAAGACCATGCCTGCCGTCGCCATGGCAGGCGCCGGCTGCCGGGTTTCGCTCGGTGCGAACAGGTCATCTAAGCCAATCGCCGCAAACACGCCTCGCCTCCTGCTTCGCGCGGCCTGAAAACAAAACGGACGGAGAGAGACAATGAGCGGTGTTGCCAGTCTGGTGCCGATGGTCATCGAGCAATCGAGCCGCGGCGAACGTGCCTTCGACATCTTTTCGCGGCTGCTGCGCGAGCGCATCATCTTCATCAATGGCGAGATCAACGATGACATCTCGGCGCTGGTCTGCGCGCAGCTTTTGTCGCTGGAATCGGACAATCCCGACAAGGAGATCTCGCTCTACATCAACTCGCCGGGCGGCGTGGTGACCAGCGGATTCGCCATCTACGATACGATGCAATATATTAGCTGCCCGGTGTCCACCGTATGCATGGGCTTTGCCGCCTCGATGGGCTCGTTCCTGCTGATGGCAGGCACACCGGGGCGTCGGATTTCCCTGCCGAATGCCACCATCCTGCTGCATCAGCCGCTGGGCGGGTTCCAAGGCCAAGCCTCCGACATCCAGCGCCATGCCGAGCGCATCGGCCGGACGAAACGGCACATGGCCGAACTTTACGCGCAGCATTGCGGCCGCAGCTATGAAGAGGTGGAACGCACGCTCGACCGCGACCACTTCATGACCGCCCGCGAGGCCCAGTCCTGGGGCATCGTCGACCATGTTTTCGACACGCGAAAGAAAGCGGCGTAAGCCAGGGTCGGATCGGAGACCGTCCGGCAGTTAGTCGAAGATTTGACGATGCCGGTCTGGTTCCATCGGCGACGCGCCACTATAGTCCTGCGATGACCGACACTCATCAGTCCAGATCATTGCACCGCGTCATCGCCGTTGTAGCGCTCGCCATTGCGGGCCTCATCAGCGGCGCGGCACTTGCCGACGACAGTTCGTCGTCGACGCAAAAAAGCGCCCTTCCCGGCGTAACCGGCGACTACCGCATCGCCAAGCCGGCTCCCGAGCCGGACGATGCGCTGCCAGCCGGCGAGAACGGTACATTCAAGATCGGCGATACCGATGTCAGGATTTCCGGCAGCATCACCGTCGATGTCGGCGCCGGCTCGATCGGGCCGCCGCGCCACTGACAGCGCGTGTCGCGCTGCGCCTGTCGCCCACAAGACAATCCGCACATGAAAACGGCCCCGCCGTGCTTTGCGCAAACGGACGGGGCCTTTTTGGATCTCAAATCCAATTTTACCGGGAGTGTACTGCCGGCGTTTGATTTCGGATGCACCGCGGCATTCAGCCGACGATCCGACTAGTAGTCTCTGATTTTTACGAGAGATGGCAGGTCACGGTTTGCCGGCTGGCGAAAACGCTGAACCCTGGCACTTATGCCTGCCTCGGCTCCAGTGACAACTGGAACCCTGGGGGACGATCCGGTGGCGTCATAGCTCCGCTCCTCTGTCCGTTGCGATTGTTGTCAATTCGAAGCACAAATCGCAAATGCCTGCGGCGTCTCGCAGGCCACCTTTGGGCGGCGAGGCCATCGAAAGACGGCCGGCTTCGTTGACTGCTGGAGACTGCTCCCCTCAGTTGGTGGCGTCAACCATCAATAGCCGGTTACCGAAAAATGTGATCGCCGGGAGGTTACGTGCAAGTCAGTTTTTGCACAGCTTTGTCAGGAGCGTGTTCGGCCTTTGTTCTTTCCGCTTGCCCGTTCACGCGAAAGACGCTTAAACGCTCTCGTCGGGAATTGTGGCGTATCTCGACGTGGCGGCAAAACTACCTACATAGGGGATGGCCGGGAAAACCCGCCATTCCAGGAAATTCCAGATTCTGAGGCGGCGACCGGCTATGGCCGACCATAAATATCTTTCCATTCGCGGGGCGCGCGAACACAATCTGAAGAATGTCGATCTCGACTTGCCGCGTGACAGCCTGATTGTCATGACCGGCCTGTCGGGGTCCGGCAAGTCATCGCTGGCCTTCGACACGATCTATGCCGAGGGCCAGCGCCGCTACGTCGAAAGCCTGTCGGCCTACGCGCGGCAATTCCTTGAGATGATGCAGAAGCCTGACGTCGACCAGATCGACGGCCTGTCGCCCGCCATTTCCATCGAGCAGAAGACCACCTCGAAGAACCCGCGTTCGACGGTCGGCACCGTCACCGAGATCTACGACTATATGCGGCTGCTTTTTGCGCGCGTCGGCATACCCTATTCGCCGGCCACCGGCCTGCCGATCGAGAGCCAGACGGTTTCGCAGATGGTCGACCGCGTGCTGGCGATCGAGGAAGGCACGCGCCTGTTCATCCTGGCGCCGATGGTGCGCGGCCGCAAAGGCGAGTACCGCAAGGAATTGCTGGAACTGCAGAAGAAGGGCTTTCAACGCGTCAAGGTCGACGGCGTCTTCTATGAGATCGCCGACGTGCCGGCGCTGGACAAGAAGTACAAGCATGACCTCGACGTCGTCGTCGACCGCATCGTCGTGCGCGGCGATCTGGCGACGCGGCTCGCCGATTCCATCGAAACGGCGCTGAAGCTGGCCGATGGGCTGGCGGTCGCCGAATTCGCCGACAAGCCGCTCGATTCCAGCCAGACCGGCGAGGATTCGGTCAACAAGTCGAAGAACGAGACGCATGAGCGCATCCTGTTCTCGGAAAAGTTCGCTTGCCCGGTCTCCGGCTTCACCATTCCGGAAATCGAACCGCGCCTGTTCTCGTTCAACAACCCGTTCGGCGCCTGCCCGACCTGTGACGGTCTCGGCAGCCAGCGCGCCATCGATGGCAATCTGATCGTGCCGGACGAGAACATCTCGCTGCGCGACGGCGCCGTCAGCCCGTGGGCGAAATCGACTTCCCCCTATTACGCGCAAACGCTGGGAGCGCTGGGCAAGTCCTATGGCTTCAAGCTTGGCGACAAGTTCAAGGATTTGTCCGAAGAGGCCAAGGAAGCTATCCTGCACGGCACGGGTGAGCGCGAAATCACCTTCCAGTATGATGACGGCCTGCGCTCCTACAAGACCACCAAGACCTTTGAAGGCGTCATTCCCAATCTCGAGCGGCGCTGGAAAGAGACCGAATCCGCCTGGATGCGTGAAGAGATCGAGCGCTTCATGTCGGCCACGCCCTGCCCGGCCTGCAAGGGTTATCGGCTGAAGCCCGAGTCGCTGGCGGTGAAAATCGCCGGCAGGCACATCGGCGAAGTCACCGAGCTTTCCATTCGCAAGGCCGACCAGTGGTTCACTGACCTGCCGGCGTCGCTCAACGACAAGCAGAACGAGATCGCGGTGCGCGTCTTGAAGGAAATCCGCGAGCGGCTGCGCTTCCTCAACGATGTCGGGCTCGACTATCTGACGCTGTCGCGCAATTCCGGCACGCTGTCGGGCGGCGAGAGCCAGCGCATCCGGCTGGCATCGCAGATCGGCTCCGGTCTCACCGGCGTGCTCTATGTGCTGGACGAACCGTCGATCGGCCTGCATCAGCGCGACAATGCCCGCCTCCTCGATACGCTGAAGCACCTGCGCGATATCGGCAACACGGTGATCGTCGTCGAGCATGACGAGGACGCCATCCTGCATGCCGACTATGTCGTCGACATGGGTCCGGCCGCCGGCATCCATGGCGGCGAGATCATCGCCCAGGGCACGCCGCAGCAGGTAATGGCCAATCCCAATTCGATCACCGGCAAATATCTGTCCGGCGCGCTCGAAGTGGCGACGCCCGGCGTGCGGCGTGAAGCGAAGAAGAACCGCCGCCTGAAGATCGTCGGCGCGCGCGGCAACAATCTGAAGAACGTCACCGCCGAAATCCCGCTCGGCACCTTCACCGCCGTCACCGGCGTGTCGGGCGGCGGCAAGTCGACCTTCCTGATCGAAACCCTGTTCAAGGCTGCCTCGCGCCGCATCATGGGCTCGCGCGAGCACCCGGCCGACCACGACCGCATCGAGGGCCTCGAATTCCTCGACAAGGTCATCGACATCGACCAGTCGCCCATTGGCAGGACCCCGCGTTCGAATCCCGCCACCTATACAGGCGCTTTCACACCGATCCGCGATTGGTTCGCGGGCCTGCCGGAAGCCAAGGCGCGCGGCTATCAGCCCGGACGTTTTTCGTTCAACGTCAAGGGCGGCCGTTGCGAGGCCTGCCAGGGCGACGGCGTCATCAAGATCGAGATGCACTTCTTGCCCGACGTCTACGTCACCTGCGACGTCTGCCACGGCAAACGCTATAACAGAGAGACGCTCGACGTCGTGTTCAAGGGCAAGTCGATCGCCGACGTGCTCGACATGACAGTCGAGGAAGGCGTCGACTTCTTCGCCGCCGTGCCCGGCGTGCGCGACAAGCTCGATACGCTGAAGCAGGTCGGCCTCGGCTACATCCATATCGGCCAGCAGGCGACGACGCTGTCCGGCGGCGAGGCGCAGCGCATTAAGCTCGCCAAGGAACTGTCGCGCAAGGCAACCGGCAAGACGCTCTACATCCTCGACGAGCCGACCACCGGCCTGCATTTCCACGACGTCGCCAAGCTGTTGGAAGTGCTGCATGAACTGGTCGACCAGGGTAACACGGTGGTGGTCATCGAGCACAATCTCGAAGTGATCAAGACCGCCGACTGGGTGCTCGACCTCGGCCCCGAAGGCGGCGACGGCGGCGGCGAACTGGTTGCCTCCGGCACGCCGGAAGCCATCGTGCGCGAAAAGCGCAGCTACACCGGCCAGTTCCTCAAGGAACTGCTGGAGCGGCGCCCCGGAGGCAAGCGCGAAGCGGCGGAGTGATCGGACCGGTTGGCGCCTGGAGCTTTTGAATGAAAATCAGAAGAGCGCTTGCCGGTGATCTCCAAACCGTCGTCTCGCTGACGGAAGCGGCCTATGCGCCTTACACTGCACTGTTAGGCGCACCGCCGATCCCAGTCACCGAGGACTATGCGCCGCGCATTGAGGGCGGCGAGGTGTGGGGGTTGGAAAGTGGCGGCGGACTTGCCGGGCTGATCACGCTGGAACGGCATGACGACCACGCGATGATCTTTTCCGTCGCGGTCTCTCCTGACTTTCAGGGCAAGGGCTTCGGCATTGCGCTGCTGAAACACGCGGATGAGCTGACCCGTCTCTGGGGCCTGCCCGAGATCCGGCTTTACACCAACGCCAGGATGGAGCGGAACATCGCGCTCTATCTGGCCTATGGTTTCCACGAAACGGGTCGCCGGCCCAATCCCTACCGGCCGGGATGGGTGCTGGTCGACATGGCAAAATCGGCCCACGAGAGCACAGCGGCCTGATTTTCTGAACTTGGGAGGATGAGATGAGCACATCGGGAACAATCCGCGCCGGCATGGGCGGCTGGACCTTCGAGCCCTGGGATACGTCCTTCTATCCCGACAAGCTTTCCAAGGCCAAGCAGCTGAACTACGCCACTCGCCAGGTGTCGAGCATCGAGGTCAACGGCACTTACTATTCCAGCTTCAAGGAACCGACCTTCGTCAAATGGGCCAACGAGGCGCCGGACGGTTTCGTGTACTCGCTAAAGGGCAACCGCTTCGTCACCAACCGGCGCGTGCTGGGCGAGGCCGGCGAATCGATGACGCGCTTCCTCGGCTCGGGCGTTGCCGCACTCGGGGAAAAGCTCGGGCCGATCCTGTGGCAGTTCGCGCCGACCAAGAAATTCGATCCGGACGATTTCGAAGCCTTTTTGAAACTGCTGCCGGAAAAGCAGGACGGCGTTGCGCTGCGCCACGCGGTCGAGGCCCGCAACGACAGTTTTGTCGTGCCGGAATTCGCAGCACTTGCCCGAAAATACAAGGCCGCGATCGTCTACGCCGACCATGCCAAATATCCTGATATCGCCGACGTCACCGGCGATTTCGTCTACGCCCGGCTGCAGACCGGTAGCGATGACAATCCCGACTGCTACACGCCGAAAGGCCTCGATGAATGGGCCGCGCGGGTAAATATCTGGGCGCAAGGCAAGCAGCCGGCCGACCTGCGGCGCGCCGACCCCGCCACCGATGCGCCGGTCAAGCCGCGCGACGTGTTCGTCTACTTCATCACGGAGGGCAAGGTGCGCGCGCCGTTCGGCGCCATGGCACTGATGAAGCGGGTGGACCAAGGTCTGCCGGTGCCCTGACGCTGCGGAATCATGGCATCTTCGCCATCGTCGTAACCTTATCGATACCTCCTTGCTGCATGAATCCAGCTGAACCAGTCGCAGATCTGGGCCGCCGCGGGCAAGGACGAGGGGCATGTCGCTCGACTACACTTCACTTCTGCTGGCTGTCGGTTTTTCCGCTGCCTGCCTGAGCCTGACACTGTTTGGCATGTGGCTGACCGCTCGCTCGGAAAAGTTCCTGCTGACATGGGCGGCCAGCCTGGTGTTCGTGGTCGGCGATATTTTTTTCTATGACGCCTATATCGATATGCCCGGGCGCCTGCTGGGCATCGCCACGCTGGCTTTCCTCCTGCTCGGTTTCTCAACAATGCTGGGCGCGGCCTACCAGTTCAGAACCGGCGGCTCGCCGATGCCGCGCACGGTGTTTGGCAGCGCCATTTCGCTGGCCGTGACGTTGCCTCCCATGGCTCTAGGCTATGACGGGCTGGGCTTCATGTTCGAAAATGCCTTCGCCGCCTTGCTTCTGTTCGTAACGGCGGTCGAATACTGGAAAGGCCGCGACGAAGCCCCTGCCCTGACAACCGGTATCACCGCGCTCTATTCGGCCACGGCCGCATCCTTTGCTCTCTGCGCCATGGTTTTGGCCTGGGAGGGAAAGCTGGTCCTTGGACATGCGCCAAGCAACTGGGCCGAGGAACTGAGCCTCATCATCGTTATCGCCAGCATGACCGGCATCGGAGCGCTTTCCCTGGCCCTGAACCAAGGGCGTCTGGCCCGGCATCACCGCCACAATGCCCTGACCGACCCGCTGACCGGCCTGCTCAACCGCCGCGCCCTATTCGACCTGCACGGCGATGCGCCGGTCGGTGCCTTCACGGCGGTGGTCGTCTTCGACCTCGACAACTTCAAGGCCATCAACGACGAATTCGGCCACGCCGCCGGCGATGAGGTGCTGAAGGTATTTGCACGGGAACTCGCCGGCAATCTTCGCCCGGGTGATGTCGCCGCGCGCATGGGCGGCGAGGAATTCGCGCTGGTGCTGAAGCGGACCTTGCCCGAAACGGTGGAGGCCACCGCCGAGGCCATCCGGGCAGCTTTCGCCGCGCACCACATCGAAACCGAGACAGGCTCGCTGATATGCACGGTCAGTGCCGGATTTGCTTTCGGCACCAAGGAAGGCCTCGGCTTCGACAAGGTGCTCAATGCCGCCGACAAAGCGCTCTACGACGCCAAGCGCGCCGGCCGCAACCGCGTCACCGCTTCTCCGTTCAAGCGCGCAGGCTGATCGCGTGTGTCAACACCGGCCTCTGATCGTGGCGAGACGAATGCAGCTCCTAGGCCGCCATGACAATCTCATTGAAGGTATCGAGATCGACATAGAAGACCTTGGTGATCTCCTCGATCAGATCGTCGTAATCGCAGCCCTGTGATCTCAAGATGTTGATGGCAGCGATGATATCGACACGTTCGATAAGCCGCCGCTTCTGGTAATCCTCGACGTAACGTTCCATGGCTGTCCCTTAGCCTGTGTGCCCAAACGCGTTGAACGACAGAGATCGCAGGAGGGAAGCTAGGCAGCCTTGCTTGCGTGAAACTTGCCCGGCATTGGCCGTGCTCCTCGATCTGCGATAAACCAGACTGGTACGGAAGCGGCCGACTCACAAAAGCCTAGGAAAAGACTAGCACGCAGCTGCCAATGCACCAGAGACGCTGGTGCAGGGCCGGAGAAATACTGGACTTGCCAAGGACTTCGGATCGTCAACTGAAGTGCGTTGGCGATTCTAGACCGTCAGGAACTTCCTGACATCAGCACGGTCCAGATCTTCCGCCGGACCGGTATGGACGATCACGCCACGGTCCATGATGTTGACCTCGTCGGCCAACTCGCGGCAGAAATCGAGATATTGTTCGACCAGAAGCACGGCGATGCCGGCCTGGTCACGCAGGTAGCGGATGGCGCGGCCGATGTCCTTGATGATCGACGGCTGGATGCCCTCGGTCGGCTCGTCGAGCACCAGCAGTTTCGGCCGCATCACCAGCGCCCGTCCGATGGCGAGCTGCTGCTGCTGGCCCCCGGAAAGATCACCGCCGCGGCGGCCGAGCATCTGCTTCAGCACCGGGAACAATTCGAAGACATGCGTCGGAATGTTGCGGTCGGCCCGTTTCAGCGGCGCAAAGCCTGATTCCAGGTTCTCCCGCACGGTGAGCAGCGGAAAGACCTCCCTGCCCTGCGGTACGAATGCGATGCCCGACCGGGCGCGGTCATACGCCGCGCTCCGGTCGAGCGCCTTCCCCTCGAAGGCAACGCTTCCGCTCGTCAGCCGGTGGTGGCCGACGATCGATCTCATCAAACTGGTCTTGCCGACGCCGTTGCGGCCGAGCACGCAGGTGATCTTGCCGGCGCCCGCCTTCAGCGACACGCCGCGCAGTGCCTGGGCGGCGCCGTAGTGCAGCGTGGCATTGGAAACTTCGAGCATGTCAGCGCCTTTTCCAGAACCGCAGAAACGACAGATCGAAATGATGGAACTGCACCCGCCAGACCATGCTCATCTCCCCAGATAGACTTCGACGACACGCTCGTCGGCCGACACGAAATCGAGTGTGCCTTCCGAGAGCACCGAGCCCTCATGCAGGCAGGTGACCTTGACGCCGAGCTCGCGCACGAAATGCATGTCATGCTCGACGACGATGACCGAATGGTCGCGGGCGATGTCCTTGAGCAGACGAGCGGTTTCCTCGGTCTCGGCATCGGTCATGCCGGCGACCGGTTCGTCGACCAGAAGCAGTTTCGGGTCCTGTGCCAGGAGCATGCCGATCTCGAGCCACTGCTTTTGTCCATGGCTCAGATTGGCCGCCAGTTCGTCACGCTTGTCGCCAAGCCGGATGATGCCGAGAATGTCATCGATCTGCCGCGTCTCGGCGGTCGAGCGGCGATGGAACAGCGCCGGGAAGATCGAGCGCGGTCCCTTCAGCGCCAACATCAGGTTTTCCTCGATCGTGTGGCTTTCGAACACGGTCGGCTTCTGAAACTTGCGGCCGATGCCCATCATGGCGATTTCGGCCTCGTCATGCTTGGTCAGATCGACCTGGCCGTCGAAGAACACGTCGCCTTCGTCGGGCCGCGTCTTGCCGGTGACGATGTCCATCATCGTCGTCTTGCCGGCGCCGTTGGGGCCGATGATGGCGCGCATCTCACCCTTGTCGAGCACCAGCGACAGATTGTTGATGGCGCGAAAGCCGTCGAAGGAGACCGAGACGCCGTCGAGATAAAGGATCGTGTTCGACTTTGACATGGTCGCTCACTCCGCCGGCTGCGGTTCGGGGTTGCTGGCGGACCAGTCGCCGGGCTTGCTCGCCTCGCTGCGAACGATTTTAGCCGGCGTCGGAACCTCGGGGTCGCTGCCGGCTTCCTCGGCAATCGAAGCTGCCCGCAACGCCTTGGCGTTGCCGCGCCAACTGTCCCACATGCCGATGATGCCTTTGGGCAGCAAAAGCGTGACGGCGACGAACAGCCCGCCCAGTGCAAACAGCCAGAACTCCGGTAGCACGCCGGTGAACCAGGATTTGCCGGCATTGACCAGCAGCGCACCGATGATCGGTCCGACGATGGTGCCGCGCCCGCCGACAGCCGCCCAGACGACGACTTCAATCGAATTGGCCGGCTCGAACTCGCCCGGATTGATGATGCCGACCTGCGGCACGTAGAGCGCGCCGGCTATGCCGGCCATGACAGCCGAGACGGTGAAGGCGAACAGTTTCACGTTCTCGGCCCGCCAGCCGAGGAAGCGCGTGCGGCTCTCGGCATCGCGCACCGCCATCAGGAGCTTGCCGTATTTGGAGCCGACGATCGCCCAGGTGACGAAGACGGCAAGTGCCAGCATCACGGCGCTGGCCGCGAACAGCGCCGAACGCGTCGCGTCGGCCTGCACGTTGAAGCCGAGAATATCCTTGAAATCGGTCAGGCCGTTGTTGCCGCCGAACCCCATGTCGTTGCGAAAAAAGGCAAGCAGCAGCGCGTAGGTCATCGCCTGGGTGATGATCGAGAGATAAACGCCGGTGACGCGGCTGCGGAAGGCGAACCAGCCAAAGACGAAAGCGAGCAGGCCGGGCACCGCGAGCACCATGAGGCCGGCGAACCAGAAATGGTCGAAACCGTACCAGAACCAGGGCAATTCCTTGTAGTTCAGGAACACCATGAAGTCGGGCAAGATGGGATTGCCGTAAACGCCGCGCGAACCGATCTGCCGCATCAGATACATGCCCATCGCATAGCCGCCGAGCGCGAAGAAGGCGCCGTGACCGAGCGAGAGGATGCCGCAATAGCCCCAGACCAGGTCAAGCGCCAAGGCGAGCAGCGCATAGCAGAGATATTTGCCTGTCAGCGCGACGATGTAGGAAGGGACGTAGAAGGCGCTGGTGGGAGACACCGCAAGGTTGAGCAGCGGCACAAGGACGGCCACCGCCAGCAGGATGAAGATCGTGATGGCGATGCGGCGGTCCGCGCCGGCGGCAAAGAAGCGTCCCGTGATCATGCTTCCACCGCCCTGCCCTTGAGCGCGAACAGGCCGCGCGGGCGCTTCTGGATGAACAGGATGATCAGCACCAGCACGACGATCTTGCCGAGCACCGCGCCCGCATAGGGCTCGAGGAACTTGTTGACGATGCCGAGCGAGAAGGCGCCGACCAGCGTGCCCCACAGATTGCCGACGCCGCCGAAGACGACGACCATGAAGCTGTCGATGATGTAGCCGCGACCGAGATTGGGCGAGACGTTGTCGATCTGGCTGAGCGCGACGCCGGCAATGCCTGCAATGCCGGAGCCGAGCGCGAAGGTCAGCGCGTCTACCCATGGCGTCCTGATGCCCATCGAGGCGGCCATGCGCCGGTTGGCGGTGACGGCGCGCATCTGCAGGCCCCAGGGCGTGCGCTTCATCACGTAGAGCAGGATGCCGAAGACAGCGAGCGCGAAAACCAGGATCCACAGCCGGTTCCAGGTGATCGCCAACTGTCCGAGATTGAACGAGCCCGACATCCAGGATGGGTTGCCGACCTCCTGGTTGGTCGGCCCGAAGATCGAGCGCACGGCCTGCTGCAGGATCAGCGAGACGCCCCATGTCGCCAGCAGCGTTTCAAGCGGCCGGCCATAGAGGAAACGGATGACGCCGCGCTCGATGATCAGGCCAACAAGGGCCGCGACGAGGAAGGCCAGCGGCAGCGCAATGACCAGCGACCAGTCGAACAGGCCGGGAAAGGAGGTGCGGATCACCTGCTGGACGACGAAGGTCGTGTAGGCGCCGAGCATGACCATCTCGCCATGCGCCATGTTGATGACACCCATGACGCCGAAGGTAATGGCAAGGCCGATTGCCGCCAGCAGCAGCACCGAGCCCAGCGAGATGCCGTACCAGATGTTCTGCCCGGCATCCCAGAAGGCCAGCGTCGAATTGATGTTGGCGATTGCGGTGGTCGCCGCTTGCTTGACCGCGTCGGTGGAATTCGCCTCGACCGAGGTGAGCAGGGAAACCGCATCGCGGTCGCCACGCGCGCCGATCAGGGCAATTGCAGCGAGCTTGTCGGCTTCGGGCCGGTCGGAGACCAGAACGGAGGCGGCACGAGCCTGTTCGAGCAGCGCCTTGACGCTGGCCACGGTCTCACTGGCGATTGCCGTGTCGAGCGGTCCGATGTTTGCGGCGTCGGGAGTCTTGAACATGGTGTCGGCGGCGGCAACACGCACGGCCGGGTCCTTGGCGCCGAGCGTCAGCGTGCCCAACGCATCGCGTATGACGCGACGCAGCGTGTTGTTGACCTTGATCTTGGTGATGCCGTCCTTGGCCGCTTCGCCCGACGCCTCGCCGCTCAACGGGTCGGAAAGCTGGACGCTTTCGCCCGCTTCCTTGCCGACAAACACAAGGGAATCAGCCTTGCGGACATACAGGTTGCCGTCGGCAAGTGCCGCAAGCGGCCGCTCTACCGCCGGATCGCCGGCGGCCGCCAGTTCGTGGACGACGGCCCCGATCTCGGAAAAGCCCTTGGCCGTGGCGAATTTGGCGATGATGCCGCGCAGATCGGCTTCGCCGGCGCCGGAGGACGACAGTGTCGCCAGCAGGAACAACAGCATCAAACCCGTGCGGATCAAGATCATCGGTCTCTGGTAACCCCTGAAGGTTGAAGTGGGCGTCCGGACGGCGGAGGAAGCCGTCCGGACGCGCGCGGTCATGGG
>NZ_RZTC01000064.1:25504-37166 GCF_004023165.1 Mesorhizobium sp. M7A.F.Ca.MR.176.00.0.0
TCATGGGCATGGACCTGAAGGTCCAGCCCGGGGAGGATCAGTTCGTGCCCTTGCCGCCGCACTTGCCGGTGGCAACATTGAAGTTGCCGCAGGACAGAGGCGCGCGCCAATCGGAGATCAGGTCCTTGGAATCAGGCAGATAGTCGGACCACTCGTCACCCATCACCAGGCCCGGCGTGCGCGACACGGTTTCGAACTGGCCGTCGGCCTGGATTTCGCCGATCAGCACCGGCTTGGTGATGTGGTGGTTCGGCATCATCGTCGAATAGCCGCCGGTCAGGTTCGGCACCGACACGCCGATCATGGCGTCGATGACCTTGTCCGGATCGGTGGTGCCGGCCTTCTCGACCGCCTTCACCCACATGTTGAAGCCGATATAATGGGCTTCCATCGGATCGTTGGTGGTGCGCTTGTCGTTCTTGATGAACTTGTGCCAGTCGGCGATGAACTTCTTGTTCTCGGGCGTGTCGACGCTCTCGAAATAGTTCCAGGCGGCGAGATGGCCGACCAGCGGCGCGGTGTCGAGACCGGCTAGCTCTTCCTCGCCGACCGAGAAGGCCATGACCGGGATGTCCTCGGCCTTGATGCCCTGGTTGCCGAGTTCCTTGTAGAACGGCACGTTGGCGTCGCCGTTGACGGTCGAGACGACGGCGGTCTTCTTGCCGGCCGAACCGAACTTCTTGATCGCCGAAACTTCGGTCTGCCAGTCGGAGAAGCCGAACGGCGTGTAATTGACCATGATGTCTTCAGCCGCCACGCCCTTGGCCTTCAGATAGGCCTCGAGGATCTTGTTGGTGGTGCGCGGATAGACGTAGTCGGTGCCTTCCAGCACCCAGCGCTTCACCGAACCACCATCCTCGCTCATCAGATAGTCGACAGCCGGGATGGCCTGCTGGTTCGGCGCCGCACCGGTGTAGAACACGTTGCGCTCGCTTTCCTCGCCCTCATACTGGACGGGGTAGAACAGGATATTGTCGAGTTCCGAGAACACCGGCAGCACCGATTTGCGCGACACCGAGGTCCAGCAGCCGAACACCGCCGCGACCTTGTCCTTGGAGATCAGTTCGCGCGCTTTTTCGGCAAACAGCGGCCAGTTGGAAGCCGGATCGACGACGACCGCCTCGAGCTTCTTGCCGAGCAGACCACCCTTGGCGTTCTGCTCGTCGATGAGCATCAGCATGGCGTCCTTCAGCGTCGTCTCCGAAATCGCCATGGTCCCCGACAGCGAATGGAGAATGCCGACCTTGATCGTGTCGTCGGCGGCCTTGACCGGAGCGGACGTCAACAGGCCGGCGGCGACCACACCAGCCGAAAACATTTTTGTTATTGTCGAGAAATTACCCCTCATATTACAGACTCCCAAGCTAGTTGATTGCACCGCAACACTACAAAGCAACCCCCATGCCAACCGCTCTGGCAATCCCGAAAGGGCACAAATAAATTATAGATATCAGCACCTTGGCATATAGGGCTTACAAAACAAAGAGAGGTGGCCAGAAATCGATTGAGGGAATTTTGCGCAGCTTGCGCAGCCTCTGCCTATTTTTCGATCATTTGCCAAATCTGCCTAGATTTTGAACTCATCAGTGCCTCAGGCGACCGATGTTGCGGCGCGGTGCAAAAATAGGGCAAGCTCGCTCTTCAAGCGAGCGACGTCATGGTTTCAGGTATTTCACGTATTTTCATCGGCATACTGCTTCTGGCTGCAGCAACCGTGGCCGCGCGAGCCGATTTCAGCGACGGCAAGATGCCTGACGGCGCCTATCATTGCGAAGTGTACCTGCTTGGCATGTTCCTCAGCCTCGGCGACATCACCATCAAGGGGAACGTCTACAGCGGCCCCGTCTACACCAGCCTTAGCGTCTTCGGCACCGCGCGGCAGGGCTACAACTACCAAATGGACGCAAACGGCGTGATCTCGTGGCTGGGGCCGCTGGGCGGATATACCGCCGGCGGCAATTCACTGTCGCTGACCCAGGCGACGCTGGACGGCGAAACCGTGCCCTCCTTCGACATCATCATGAAGCAGCCCGACGGCGCCTTCACCGCCTCGACCTGCACAAAGCAGTGAGGCGGCAAGAAAAAGGCGCGGAACCTTGCCGGTTCCGCGCCAGCAGTCCGTCGGGAGGATGTGACTAGATCGTCTTGGCCGACATCTGCGCGGCGATGTAGTCGGCCTGGCGGATCGCCAGCGACACGATCGTCAGGGTCGGGTTTTCGGCGGCCCCGGTGGTGAACTGGCTGCCATCCGACACGAACAGGTTCTTGATGTCGTGCGCCTGGCCGTGCTTGTTGACGACGCCGTCTTCCGCTTTCTCGCTCATCCGGTTGGTACCGAGATTGTGGGTCGACGGATAGGGCGGCGTCGGGAAGGTGCGGGTGGCGCCGACCGCATCATAGAGTGCCGTAGCCTGCTTGTAGGCGTGGTTACGCATCGCGGTGTCGTTTGGATGATCGTCGAAATGCACGTCGGCGATCGGCATGCCGTGCGCGTCCTTCTCGTCGGCATGCAGCGCGATGCGGTTCTCCGCGCGCGGCATGTCCTCACCGACGATCCAAAGGCCGGCCATGTGGTCGTAGTGATCGAGTGCTGTGGTGAACGAGCGCCCCCATGCGCCCGGATCAAGAAACGCTGCCATGAACGGCAGGCCGAGCGACAGCGTCTCGAACTCGTAGCCACCAACGAAACCGCGCGATGGATCATGCCGCGCCTCGTCGCGGATGATGCCGGCCATGGTCGTGCCGCGATACATGTGCACCGGTCTGTCGAAGATGGCATAGACCGAGCCGGTGGTGTGACGCATGTAGTTCTTGCCGACCTGACCCGACGAGTTGGCAAGCCCATCGGGGAATTTCCCCGACGCCGAATTGAGCAGCAGCCGCGGGCTCTCGATCGAATTGCCGGCAACCGCGACGATGCGCGCCTTCTGCTCCTGCAGCTTGCCGTCTTTGTCGGCGTAGACAACGCCGGTCACCTTTCCGCTGGCGTCATGGTTGATCTTGATCGCCATGGCATTCGGCCTGACTTCGAGATGGCCTGTCGCCTCTCCCTTGGGTATCTCGGTGTAGAGCGTCGACCATTTGGCGCCCCATTTACAGCCCTGGAAGCAGAAGCCGGTCTGCTGGCAGGACATGCGGTCGTCGCGATCGACCGAGTTGATCGCCATGTTGCCGGTGTGGCATTCCTTGTAGCCGAGCTTGTCGGCGCCGGCCTTCAACACCTTGAAATTGTTGTTGCCCGGCAGCCGCGGCCAGTCATTGGTGCCGGTGACGCCCATCTTGGCTTCAGCCTGGGCATAGTAGGGCTCCATCTCGGCCAGCGTGATCGGCCAATCGAGCAGGTTGGCGCCTTCCAGTTTGCCGTAGGTCGACAGCCCCTTGAACTCATGCTCCTGGAAGCGCAGCGAAGCTCCCGCCCAATGCGTGGTCGAACCGCCGACCGACTTGACGATCCAGGCCGGCAGGTTGGGAAAGTCCTTGGCCACACGCCAGTCGCCCGACGTGGTGCGCTTGTCCGTCCAGGCGAGCTGGCTGAACGAACCCCACTCGTCATTGATGAAGTCTTCGTATTCGTGGCGCGCGCCGGCTTCCAGGATGACGACGTCGACACCCTTCTGGGCGAGTTCGTTGCCGAGCGTGCCGCCGCCGGCGCCCGAGCCGATGATGACGACCACGCCATCGTTGTTCAGATCAAATGAAGCTGCCATGGTTTCCTCCCATGATTTCTGTTTGCGGGTTCAAGAACGACGGGGCTCAGAGCCACTCGATGTCGTCGAAACCGCGCGCGATGTAGCCGCCCTTGGAATAGGACTCGCCCTCGTAACCGAAGATCGGCCACACCTCTTTCTGGTTGTAGAGGCTGACCACGAGGCCACCCCGAATGGCCTGGAAGAACGGCGTCGCCTCGATTTGCTTCAGCACGGCGACGCGCTGGTCTTCCCAGCCAAGGCCGCGGTAGCCGCCGTCACCGGACTTCTTGTCGAGGTCGGCGATGCCATCTTCGAGCATAGTCTTGTAGGCGGCGTCCTTGCCGGCCTGTTCGTCGTGGCCTTTCACGGCAATGGCGTAATATTTGTCCGGAACCTGATCGTGCGGATAGATGTCACGCGCCATCTGGATCAGCGTCGCCATGGTTTCGGGCTTGAGTGCCGATGTCTCCAGTCCCCAGGCATGCTCGGGGCTGATGACGGCGCCGCCTGAGATGACGAGCAGCGCGCCGATGCTGCCGCGTTTGAGAAGCTCGCGACGGGACAGCCCGGGCTTCGCGTCATAGATCGTGACCATTTTATTCCTCCCTGCTTGCTATGTGCGCTCTCTTCAGAACGCCGTTGCTGGCGCGCTGCCCCCGTCAGGGGACGGCTGCGATGTCTCCTATTGGAAGCGACCTCCGCGTTGCAGAACCTCGATCTTGTAGCCGTCGGGATCCTCGATGAAGAAAAAGCGGGCGATCAGCGACCCGTCGCGGTTGAACTCGACGATTTTCTTCGGGTTGAGCCCTAGCGCGCCGAGACGATCATGTTCGCCGTCGAGATCGACGACCGAGACCGCCAGATGGCCGTAGCCGTCGCCGAGCCCGTAAGGCTCCTGCCGATCCTTGTTCACGGTCAGTTCGAGCTCGAACCCTGCCTCGGCATTGCTGAGGTAAATGAGCGTGAATGTCTCGAAATCCAGCCTGTCGGCGACATCGAGCCCGAAGGCGTTTCTGTAGAAATCGAGCGATCGGGCTTCGTCGAGAACCCGGATCATACTGTGGATCGCCTTGGCCAAATCAGTCTCCGTTCTGGTGTGGAGGCGATTATGCGCGGCACGGGAAAAAGGTGGTGGCAGCCGGTTACCACGCCCGCAGCCGCGAACGGGACGAAAGTCCGATTGCCGGACCGGCAATTTTGCCCGAGAATGCATGTGGGGACAGGTCAAGCAGTATCAAACTGCACGCCCGTCCACCCAAGACCAACAATCATGGGAGGTTTGTCGGATGTGCAGGGTGTTTGCGGGCCAGGATCCCGAAGGCTATCGCCAGATCAACCGGTCGATTCGCATCGACGGCCACTCGACCAGCATCCAGCTCGAAGCGACATTCTGGGCTTTGCTGGACGAAATCGCCGAAAACCAGGATTTGACGACGCCAAAATTCATTTCGAAGCTTTATGACGAAGCCATCGAGATCAACGGCGCCATCCCGAACTTTGCGTCGATGCTGCGCACCACCTGCGCGCTCTATCTGCGGGGCCATCGGCCGGGAATGGATGAGCAGATGGTGCCGAAGCGGGAGGCTGCTTAGCCCGCTTCCACAGCGACAGCGAGCGCCAGACGGCTCATGTCGGTGAAAAGCGCCTGGCGCTCGGAATAGTCGGTCTGTTCGCCGGTCTCGATGTTGTCGACCACGACACACATCGACAGCGCACGCGCTCCGAAATGCTCCGATATGCGATAGAGCGCGCTGGTTTCCATATCCACGGCCAGGGCTCCTTCCGCTTGCGCAACGGCAAAACGGGCGCGCCCTTCCGGGTGATAGAAGATGTCGCTGCACACCGTCAGGCCGGCATGATGGTCGATGCCGAATTCTACCGCCTTGGCCAGCGACGATGCGAGGAGCGCCGGGTCGGGGCCAGCGGGTCCATAAAGGCCGAAAACCTGGCCGCTCTGGGCGCTTTCCGCCTGTGCCGATTGTGAGATGACAAGGCTGCGCAGTTTTGCTTTTGCGGTCAGGCTGCCGCAGGTGCCGGTGCGGATCAACGTCCGGGCGCCATAATGGTCCAGCAATTCATGCGCATAGATCAGAAACGATGAAACGCCGATGCCCGTCGCCTGAATGCTGACGGGTTTGCCGCCAAACAGCCCGGTGAAGCCAAGCGCGCCGCGGCGGCGATTGATGCAGCGCGGCGCTTCCAGGAACGTTTGCGCCATCCACTCGGCGCGCTGCGGGTCACCCGGCAACAAAACCGTGTCGGCGTAGTCGTCCTTGTCCGCTTCGTTGTGCGGCGTCACCAGTTGCTCCCCTAAGCCTTCCTGCCGTTTCACCCGCAATCATGGCGTTGTCACGGCGTTGTGCAAGGTGGAACATGGGAAAGGCTCTAAGACTCCAGCACGTCCTTGACGATCGTCGCCAGTTGCTTGAGCGAAAACGGCTTGGGCAGAAAGCCGAAATGCGCATCTGCCGGGAGGTTTCTGGCGAATGCGTCCTCGGCGTAGCCGGACACGAAGACGAACTTGATGTCCGGCTGGCGCTTGCGCAATTCACCAAGCAGTGTCGGTCCGTCCATTTCCGGCATGACCACATCGGAAACGACGATATCGACCTTGCCGCCCAGCGCCTCGAACACTTCCAGCGCCTCGACGCCCGACGATGCCTCGTGCACGGTGTAGCCACGCGAGGTCAGCGCCCGCATGCCGCCCATGCGCACGGCATCCTCGTCCTCGACGAGCAGCACCGTGGCCGAGCCCGACAGATCCTTGGCCGGATCGGCGACCTTTGCCGGCGCCGCCGGCGCATCGCCGGGCTCGCCTGCTTTTTTCGCTTCGGCGATGTGACGCGGCAGGAAAATGCGGAAAGTCGAGCCTTTGCCGACCTCGGAATCGCAGAAGATGAAGCCGCCGGTCTGCTTGATGATGCCGTAGACCATCGACAGGCCAAGGCCGGTGCCTTTGCCAACCTCCTTGGTGGTGAAGAAGGGCTCGAAGATCTTCTTCAGCACGTCGGGCGCGATACCGCTGCCGGAGTCCTCGACTTCGACCACGACATAGTCGGCCGGGGTGAGTTCGCGATAGGAAAAGGCCTTGCACTCCTCGGCGGTCACATTGCGCGTGCGCACGGTGAGATCGCCACCCGCCGGCATTGCGTCGCGCGCGTTGACCGCAAGGTTGACCACCACCTGTTCGAACTGCCCGATATCGACCTTGACCGGCCACAGGTCGCGGCCATGGTCGACCTTCAGCTTGATGTCGTTGCCGACCAGCCGGGCCAGCAGCATCCTGAGATCAGCGAGCACGTCGGTCAGGTTGAGCACTTCCGGCCGCAATGTCTGCTTGCGCGAGAAGGCGAGCAGTTGCCGTACCAGCGAAGCCGCCCGGTTGGCATTCTGCTTGATGTTCATGATGTCGGGGAAGGACGGGTCCGACGGACGGTGGTTGGTCAACAAAAGGTCGGACGCCATGATGATGGCGGTCAGCACATTGTTGAAATCATGCGCGATGCCGCCGGCAAGCTGGCCGACCGCCTGCATCTTCTGGCTCTGCGCCATCTGCCCTTCGAGCGCCTGCTGCTCCGTCGTCTCGACGGCGTAGACGATGGCCGACTCCTCGGCGCCCTCGCCGCCGGTGCCGTCGGCGACGGCGTTGACGTAGAAGCGGATGTGCCGTTCGTCGTTGCCGGGCAAAAGCGTGTCGATCGGCTCGATGTCGGCCTGCCGCTGCTGCGCTTTCTCGAAGGCAGCCGCAAAGGCCGGCCGGTCGCGTTCGTGGATCACCGTGTCGAGCCGTACGCGACGGTCGACGGCGTCGCGATCGACGACAGACGAAAACAGCGACAGGAACGGCGCATTGGTACGCAGGATGCGCCCATTGTGGTCGACGCCGGCGATCGCCATCGGTGTCGAGTTGAAGAAGCGAGTGAAGCGCACTTCCGAAGCCCGCAAATCGGCAGAGGCATCCTCGCCTTGCGTGCGGTTGAGCACGATCGTGCGTGTCGGCCCGTTCAATCCTTCGCGGCTGGCCGAAACACGGTGCATGAAGCGCACCGGCAGCGCTTCGCCCGTCGTGGTCGTCAGGTCGAGATCTATCACCGCGTTGCGTGTGGTGCCGGGGTCGGCCTTGACCGAGCGGACCAGCGCCATGCCGTCGCCGGCCACGATCTCCGACAGAGACACGGCGCCGGGCGTGAAGCTGGTGAGGTCGATGCCCAGCCATTCGGCGAGCGTGGCGTTGATATAGGTGACGCGGCCCTCCTGGTCAGCCGAAAAGAAGCCGGCCGGCGCGTGGTCGAGGTGATCGATCGCCTTCTGCAGGTCGAGGAAGAAGCGCTCCTGCTCGGCCCGCTCCTGCGAGATGTCGGCAAGCTGCCAGGCCAGCATCGGCAGCCGCTGGCCTGGAACGCTGAAGGCGCGGGCGCGGGCCCGGTACCAGCGGGCGCCAGGCTCGGCACCGGGCCGAATGGACTGTGCGAGCCTAAACTCGCCGTCGCCCGACTGGCCGTCGCGCAGGCCGGACGCCAGGCGATAGATCGTCACCGAGGCTTCGGGGACATCCGAGAGCAATCCCTCGACGGTCTTCAGGTCGGCAGCGGACGATGCTCCGGTCATATCCGCATAGGCGCGATTGGCGTAGACGACGCGGCCCTTGGTGTCGGTGACGAGAAGCCCCTGCGACATCGAATCGACGAAGGATTTCGACAGTTCGTCGCCTGTCGAGCGTGGCGTGACCTGCACGAAGCCGATCGCCGTCGCGAACAGGAAGCCGACGCCGATCATCGCCAGCACGCCGAGCATGCCGAGCAGGAAAGGATCGCCGAGGCGCTCGCGGAAAAGCCCGAAGACGATCGCCGCCCCCGTCAGAACGACAATGAAAATGATAAGCCGGGTGACCGCGCCGGGTCGCGTATTCTGGTCGACGATCGGTACCGGATAGAAATCGCCGCGCGCTTCCTTGGCCATGTGCCCCCTGCTCGTGAATTCCGGTGTTCCGACACCCGCCCCTAGCGGGTTGAATCACATTCTCCTGGTCCGGAAAAGGCCTGGGCGGCAAATGTCGGATAAAAATGATGTCTTCCGGGCTTCGGAGTTTTTCTAGCTGTTCACCGGCGTGAAACGCAACTTGCGGTGGCCCGGTGCAACGGTCTAGTGTCTCGTCACTTCCAAGGGCGATCAGGGGAACCCAATGCAATGGCTCGATAGCGTGGCAGGTCCCGGTTATGCCGCAGCATTGTTGTGGACGTTTGCAGCGCTTGTCCTGCTGGTCATCGTTCTCGTCATCATCAAGCTGGTACGCAACCTGACATTCGGAACCTTCGTCGCCGGTGGCCGGAACCGCAAGACGCGACTGGCCGTCATGGATGCCACCGCCGTCGACAGCCATCGCAGGTTGGTGCTGATACGCCGCGACGACATCGAGCACCTGCTTCTGATCGGCGGGCCGACCGACGTCGTCGTCGAGCGCGATATCCGACTTTCGGCGCTACGCCGGCCGGCATTGACTGGAGACGGTGGCTTGCAGCCGGTCCCGGCCACCGCGGCCCCGGCAGCAACAAGGCCACGTCCGCCGCAACCCGCTCCGCCGCCGGCCAGACAGGCACCCGCTCCACAGCCGGTGAACACGACGCCCGCCCGCCCGCGTCCAACAGCGCCGCCGGCACCTGCACCGAAGCCGGCAACGCAAAGCTATCAGCCGACCAATGTCACGCCGTTGCCGGCCTACGGCTCCGCCAATGCCAACACCGCCCGGCACGCCCCGCCACCACCGCAGCCGGTGCAAGACAGCATCGACGACACGCTGATGAGGGAGCTCGAAGTGTCGCTAGACCAGCCCCGTTCGGGCGGCCCCGTGGGCAAGCCGGCGGCGCCGCAGTCGCTCGACGACGAGATGACCAAGCTTCTCGGCGAACTCTCCAGTCAGAAGAGATGAGCGACCGCCGGGTCGCTATCCCGCGAAACATCGCCGCCGGTCCGCTACCGAACCACCTCGTCCAAGCGCAAAATATCAAGGGTTTGCGGCCTTCGCGCGCCTCAGAGCGGTGGATGCCGCACCAATAGAAATGGCCGGAAAACCGGCCATTTTCAGGATCGAGTTCGTTCGGTATAGCCGGCCGTGCGCCGCCGGCCTTGACCTTCAGTCGTCGCGATAGACTTTTTCGCGGCGCTCATGCCGCTCCTGCGCTTCGATCGACAATGTCGCGATCGGACGCGCATCGAGCCGCTTCAGCGCGATCGGCTCGCCGGTCTCTTCGCAATAGCCGTAAGTGCCTTCGTCGATGCGCTGCAGGGCGGAGTCGATCTTTGCAATGAGCTTGCGCTGACGGTCACGGGCCCTGAGTTCGATGGCACGGTCGGTTTCCGAAGAGGCGCGATCGGCCAGATCGGGGTGGTTGGCGTTTTCTTGCTGCAGGATTTCCAGTGTTTCGCGCGCTTCGCGCAATATGTCATTCTTCCAGGTGACGAGCTTTGAGCGGAAGTAGGATTTCTGCCGCTCGTTCATGAACGGCTCGTCTTCGGAGGGTACGTAATCGGCGGTAACGATGTCGTTCATTCGACTCACCCAAACTGCCCCAAATTTGGCGCCTATATATTCGTCGTCCGACGCCTGCACAAGCGCAATCGGCCGCTGTTTCACGCAATTGTTAAAGTACCCCGCCACGGGTCTTTGCAGCCGCGTACGGTCGCTTTGGTACAAACTCCGCCGAGACACTTTGGATCCGGTGGCACATGCTTTCCGAGATCGGCCGTGATCCCGGGGCGAACGCAAGCGCCTTTGCAGCAAGCAGCATTGGGTGATTCGCTGTGTTTGAAGAGCACGGGCATTGTGCGCAACGCCGTTCTCGTGGCTAATCCCGGGAGGCTTCGGCATTCGGAGGTTGGGTGAGCAGGCTTTATCTGTTGCGACATGCAAAGGCTGGCTGGGCACTGCCCGGTATGCGGGATTTCGATCGCCCGCTCGACGCGTCCGGCCGTTCCGATGCCGAAATGATGGGCGCCGCCATGCGCTCCCGCCTCTATGTTCCGGACCGCACGCTCTGCTCCAATGCCAAACGCGCCAAGGAGACGCTGGAAAGCCTGGCCGGCCAGACCGACACCGGCCGGGTCCTGTTCTTCGACGCGCTCTACAGCGCGGACGCGGCCGGTTACCTCCACCTTATCCGCGACAATGGCGGATCGGGCTCATTGCTGGTCATTGGCCACAACCCGATGATGGAAGACCTCACCATGGCAGTTTCGGGCGACGGCGACGAAACCGCGCGGGCCACGCTGAACCACGGGTTTCCGACCGCGGGCCTGGCGGTCGTCCGCTTCGACGGCGATCTTGCCAGCGCCGCCCAAGGCGCCGGCTATCTCGAAGCGTTCCTGACGCCGGCCGATCTCTGAAGCCATTTCAAAGCCTGGTTGTAGAGCCTATATCGGACGGACCGAAGTCCGAGAGAGCATATTTTGGCATCATCGCTGACCACCTTCACCGACGAGGCGAGGATTGCCCTCGACACGCTGTCAGGCCGCGCCACCGGGCTTTTTTCCCCATCGCTGCGCCTCGGCGTGACCGGATTGTCCCGCGCCGGCAAAACGGTGTTCATATCGGCCCTAGTCCACAATTTGATCCATGGCGGCCGCCTGCCGCTGTTCGAGGCGCAGAAATCTGGGCGCATCGCCCGCGCCTTCCTCGAGCAGCAGCCCGACGACGCGGTGCCGCGTTTCCAGTACGAGGACCACATCGCCGCCCTGGTCAACGATCGTGCCTGGCCCGATTCGACGCGCGCCATTTCGGAACTGCGGCTGACCATCGAATATGAATCGGCTTCCGGCTGGAGCCGCATGTTTTCTTCAGGCAGACTGTCGGTCGATATCGTCGATTATCCCGGCGAATGGCTGCTCGATCTGCCCCTGCTCGGCAAATCCTTCGCCGATTTTTCGCACGAAGCCTTTGAAATGGCCGTTCTGCCGGTGCGCGAGGACCTGTCGCAGGC
>NZ_RZTC01000064.1:37176-38395 GCF_004023165.1 Mesorhizobium sp. M7A.F.Ca.MR.176.00.0.0
GTCGCAGGCTTGGCGGGCGCTGTCGGCTGGGATCGATCCGGACGCCGATGCCGACGAGATGACGGCGCGCCGCCTGGCCGAAAGCTTCGCCGCCTATCTGAAGGCCTGCAAGCTCGACGAGCGGGCGCTTTCGACTTTGCCGCCCGGCCGTTTCCTGATGCCGGGCGATCTCGAAGGCTCGCCGGCACTGACTTTCGCGCCCCTGGCCGGGATCGGCGACAGGCGTCCGCGCGCAGGGTCGCTGCACGCCATGATGGACCGGCGCTACGAGGCCTACAAGACCCATGTCGTCAAACCCTTCTTCCGCGAACACATCACCCGCCTCGATCGCCAGATCGTGCTGATCGACGCCATGCAGGCGCTGAACGCCGGCCCCGGCGCCATGGCCGACCTGGAACGCGCGGTAACCGAGATCCTTAGCTGTTTCCGACCCGGCCGGGGCAGTTTCCTCACCGACCTGTTCTCGCGGCGGATCGACCGCATCCTGGTTGCCGCGACCAAAGCCGACCATCTGCATCACGAAAGCCATGACCGCCTGCAGTCGATCGTGCGGCGGCTTGCCGACCGCGCCGTGGCACGGGCGAATTTCACCGGCGCCGACGTCGATGTGGTCGCCATGGCGGCGGTGCGCGCGACGCGCGAAGGCACCGTCAAGCAAGGCCGAGAGACGTTGCCAGTCATTATCGGCACGCCGATCGCCGGCGAGAAGATCAACGCCGAAACCTTCGATGGAAAAACTGAAACAGCCATATTTCCTGGTGATTTACCGGAGAAAATTGATGCGGTTTTTGATCTTTCGGGAGCCGATCACAAGCAGGATGCCGCGGACCCTGCAATCCGCTTCGTCCGTTTCCGTCCCCCAAAGCTAGAACGCACGGCCGAAGGTATCACCCTGTCGCTGCCGCATATCAGGCTCGACCGTGCCTTGCAGTTCCTGATCGGAGATCATCTGGCATGACCGCGCCCCGCAAGCCGGCAGCGTTCCGCATCGAGCCGGAAGCCGAACCAAGGCAAGAGGAGCCGCAGGCGCGCCGTGCCCAGGCCGACATCCAGCGTAAACCCCGCGCGATGAAGACCGATGTCGCGATGGTCATCCCGGCGGAAGTCGATGTCTTCGACGAGCCCGACTTCATTGCCGCGGAGCCGCCGCCGGCCATTGCCCCCAGGAAGCGTTCGCTGCTCGGCAGCATCTTCTTCGGCGCCTTTGGCGTGCTTGTTT
>NZ_RZTC01000065.1:0-4722 GCF_004023165.1 Mesorhizobium sp. M7A.F.Ca.MR.176.00.0.0
CCCGAGCGTCCCCGCATGGGCCAGCCGCATGCCGCGTGCCGCATATTCCCAATGCAGGAAAGCCCGCAGCGGCGCTCCCGGCTCCCACGGTGGAAAGGCATCGGCCGAAGCCATCAACTGCACGCCAACGCGACGTTGCGGATCATAGAACTGCCAGAAATCCAGGTCGTGGAAATGGTTGCCGCGCAATCCGGCCTCCGCCAGCCGGGTGGCGAAGCCATGCTGCGTGAAGGGCCCCTGGCCCCAACTGACCGGTGCCGCGATGCCGTCTATGCCGGGATGTGCGACGAAGATGCGGCAGATGTCGGCAGGCGCTCGGTCTGGAGCCGTGACAAAGCCGTGAGCGACGGCATCCGCCAATGCGCCGGCGCTGACATGCGCGGTCAGATCCAGATGCGGCAAGCCCACCTTGCAGGTCAGCGGATAATGCGCGGCGCTGCTCTCTGCTTGCGCCAGGACATGGCGTGCGTAGTCAACCAAGTTTTCGAGAGTGACGTTCGGCATGGGTCTGCCTGTTCCGGAGCTGTCCGGCAACGAGAACCTGATGGGCGCTTCAGTTGGCCTGCTTCACCGCGGGCCAGCCGAGGGGCTCCTCGACCTCGTGGATGGGATCGACGACAATGAGATCGGCGAGATCGTCATGGATGTCGACCTTGAGGGGCTCTCTGGCAGCGGCGAGCTGAGCCAGCAATTCGCTTGGAGCCGGTCTTGCCACGCCATCGCTTACGGCCGCCAGCAAACCGAATTCGAGCAATTGTGAAACAAAGCCGTCAATCGCGGCGGCATCGAGGGCGCCAATGCCGGTCGTGGCGCCGACCAGTTCGGAGGCAGGCACGCCGGACGACAGTGCATCCCAAAGTCTGCTGCCTGAATCAGAGAAGCCGAAATATTTGCCCGTGGTCAGGTCAAGAACGACGGCTTCGCCGTCGAAGGATTCAAAGACGATATCCTTGCTGGCAATGGCATAGATGCCGGATTGTCGCATGTTTGCTCCCCCGCCGAGCAGGCCGCGGAGATGATCTTCGGGCCTTACGGTCAACCCCACCGTTGCAGGCGTCTAACCATTTGCAGGGTTTTTGGCAAGATGGCGCAGGCTTGGGGGCGAGCGCAGCCGGTCACGCTTCGATTTCAAGCGCAGAAAGCGGCTTCGAGCAACAGGCGAGGATAAAGCCGTCCTCGATTTCGTGATCGAGGATGCCGCCATTGTGACTCATCTCGACATCGCCCGCGACCTTCCTCACCTTGCAGGTGCCGCACAGGCCGAACTCGCAGGCGGCGGGAATCCGCACCCCAGAGGCGCGTGCCGTCTGCAGCACGGTCTGGCCGGCGACGCATTCGGCATCGACATCGGAAAGCGAAAACCGGATCGGTGTCACGGCCTCGACGGCAGCAGCAGCGCCGTCCTCCGCCGGCGGCGAGAACGGCGCCGGGATCTCCTCCACGGCAGGCGCAGCAAAGCTTTCCTGATGGTATTTCGCCATGTCGAAGCCGGCGGCGTCCAGCATGCCGCGCACGGCGCGCATGAAGGGATCGGGGCCGCAGCAGAAAATCTCGCGCTCGCGGAAATCGGGTGCCAGCAATGGCAGCCGGATCGCGTCGATGCGGCCCATATGGCCGAACCAGCCCTCGCGGCTCGACCGCTCCTCGATCATGAAGCCGAGCGACAGGCCGGGCATGCGGCTGCCGAGCAGCTCGAGTTCCTTGCGGAAAATGATCTCTTCCGGGCGGCGCGCACAGTTGACGAAGCCGACATCTGTCCATGGCGCACAGTCGTTCAACCAGCGCAGCATCGACATCATCGGCGTCACGCCGGAGCCCGCCGAAATGAACAGATATTTGGCCGCCGGGTGGCTATGCAGCGAAAAATCACCGGTCGGCCCATAGGCCTTGACGTGCGAGCCCGGCGTCAGATGGTCGAACATCCAGCGCGTGCCGGTGCTGCCCGCCTGCGCCTTGACCGTCACCGCGATCGAGAATGGCCGCGACGGCGAGGACGACAGCGTGTAGGTGCGCATCAGCGGCCCGTCCAATGTCGGCAGTTCCAGCGTCACGAACTGGCCCGGCTTGTAGCGGAACCAGGTCTGGTTGTCGGAGCGGAAGGTGAAGGTCTTCACGTCCGGCGCTTCGTCGCTGACGCCGATCACTTCCAGCACCTGCAGCCGGTCGTTCCAGGGCGTCATCTGGTCGAGATGGCGATAGAGGCCAAGGTCCGTCATCGCATTCATCCTCTTGTCCCCTGAGCTAGGCGACGCTGCGCAGGGCCGGCCGGCCGCCTTCGGCAAGGCGCGGCCCGATGAACGACGCGTACCACTCGACGAACTGGATCACGCCGCCCTCATGCAGCTCCGAATAGGGGCCTGGTTCGTAGGCCGGCGACAGGATGCCGAAGGCGTTTTCCTCGACGATGCGGCGGTCCTGGTCGTTGGTCTCGGTCCAGACATGGGTGAGCTCAGCGAGGTCGTAGTCGACGCCTTCGACCGCATCCTTGTGGACGAGCCATTTCGTCGTCACCGCGGTTTCCGTGGCACTGATCGGCAGCACGCGGAAGGTGACGGCATGGTCGCCGAGGATATGGTTCCAGGTTGTCGGATAATGATAAAGCAGCAAGGAACCGATGCGGTCGGTTGAAACGCTGTCGGACAGGTTCTTCTGGACCGCCCGTTTTCCCGTCATGGTGTAGCTGACGGCATCGCGCAGCAGAGGCGCGCGGGTGGCGCGGTACTGCCCTGCCGGATCGATGCGGAATTTGCTCGGCAAGCCTGATGCCTCGCATCTGGCCCAGTGCGCGACCATTTCAGGGTCGCTGTCGGCGCCTTGGACGCCGGTCACGGTCGGAGCCTCGGGGAAGGTCTTGCACAGTTCGGGGTGATTGGCGACGCAGTGGTAGCACTCGCGGTTGTTTTCCCAGACCAGCTTCCAGTTGCCCTTCTCGACGATCGTGCTCTCGAAGGCGATCTTTGCTTCGCGCAAACGGTGCGGCAAAAGATAAGGTTCGATCATCGCCCGCATCGGCGCGAAATCCGCCGGCTCCTTGGCCAGGCAGATGAAGATGTAGCCGCCGACGCTCTCGCAGGCGACCGGCTTCAGGCCGAAATCACTCTTGTCGAAACCGTCGGCCATCTGGCGGGCAAACAGCAGGCGGCCGTCCAGCTCATAGGTCCACTGATGATAGGGGCAGACGAGCTTTGCCGCCGTACCCTTTTCCGCGTTGCACACGCGGCTGCCGCGATGGCGGCAGGAATTGTGGAAGGCGTTGATCTTGCCTTGCTGGTCGCGGACAAGGACGACCGGATAGTCGCCGATCTGCACGGTGATGTAGCTGCCCGGCTTCGGCAGTTCGCAATCATGGCCGATGAACAGCCAGTCGCGATACCAGATAAGCTCCATGTCGAGCTTGAAGTAGTCTGGATCGGTGTAGAAGGGCTGCTCCAGTGAAAAGCCTTGCCGGCGCCCCTTCAGGAGCCTCAGCATGTCGTTGCGGATATCCATGTCCTGTCCTCGTTTCTAAGGACTGAACTGGTGGTGATGGAGGAAGGATTGAAACGCAGGCCGGCTAGGTGCCGGACATGCGCTATCCACCTCTTGACCGCCCACCGCGATCAGTCGAGTCTAAAAATCTCGGGCTGGTTTCCGGGCTCTGGAGTTGTCCTTGCGGACCATCGCGACACCTTCCCAGGCAGTTGCCCAGTGGTCTCCCGTTGCGACTTGAACTCCACCACCGTTGCGGGGGCAGCGCCGGATTCTGACCGGCTTCCCAATTCTCCGTCTCGTCGTCACGAAGCGGCACCTGAGATGGTATGATCTAACCACGATCGGGGGCGCGCCGTCGGCATGAAAACGACATCGTATCCATGCGGCGCGACACGGCATGCGAAACGTCACCGCAGATCGTCTGGGGCCGAAATCCCGCCTCCCGGGCGGCCATTTGCCGGCTGCGATCTTCCCGAATCCGACCCTTGGCGGGGGTCAAAAAAGGTTAACGGTTTCGAAAAGTGACTATTAGCTTGACCTAAATCGAACCGAACGGTTCGTTTCTGTTGACGGTGCGTGCAGGACGGTGTGAACGCCGGGCCTTTGAAACAGTCAGTGATCCATCGGATGATTAAACTTAACATGCTGATATAGAGAGGAAAAATGCCTCTCTAGATTCCCCTGGCACAATTTCAAGGTGTGGATTCATGGTCCACACGGAACAACTTCGTGATTGGAAAAGGCGGGGTTGCCCTCCCACATCGGGGCTGTCCGAACGACGCGATTTCATTTCCAAGACACGCCGCTAGACGGACGGAAAAAGACGATACTGGAGTACAAAAATGAAAAAGATCATTCTCACTGCCGCAGCCCTTCTGGCCATTTCCGGCAGCGCCTTCGCTGGTAGCGACCACTACGGTTCGAACGCCGCGGCAGCCACTGCTGTCGACAGCTCGTACACCGCTTCGACCAAGAAGTCGGAACCGGCTGCTCAGGCGCCGGCCCAGGGTGCTGACCACAACCTCTTCGGCAACAACTAACAGCCGATTCCCAGTCGACGGCGGGCTCGCCCGCTGCCCTGGCGAAATTCAGACATTCGAAATTCAGACATTCAGGAGTATTTAAGATGAACAAGATCCTCATTGCTGCCGCCGCCGTTCTGGCCATCTCCGGCAGCGCTTTCGCGGGCAGCGACAACTACGGTTCGAACGGCGCCAACCAGCCTGCCGCCGCTGTGGACCAGTCGTACAC